>JAODNG010000258.1 GCA_025465385.1 Pseudonocardiales bacterium | reverse complement strand
GTTTTAGGAAGTGCAGGAGCTCTTGGTGGCGGTGGCGCGGGTAGCAGGCGTCGGTCACCTTGCCGGTGGCAATCTCCAGCGCGGCGAACAGCGTGGTGGTGCCGTGGCGTTTTGTAGTCATGGGTCTGGCGCTCGGGGATGCCCTCCACTGCCCCTCCTTGGCCATCGCCGATACCGCAGGCGGAGGGCGGTGTACGAGGTAGCCATCGCCGGGTGCTAGATCGACTTCTGGAGCGGGCGCTGGGCAGTGGCACACGTCGGCAGGGTCGTGCCGCATCGATCAACAACGGGGTGAAGCGCTGTCGTCTCATGGATATTTGAACAGTGTTGCCGCCATCGAGCACGGGTTCGGCGCCTGCTGCAACGACCGGACACGGACGTTGTCTGGCGGCAATGATCCCTTCCGGTCGCCTCAGGGGCGCCCGACGGGTGCTTGTATGTCGTCGTAGACGCGGGCTGCAGCCAGCAGCCCGTCGGGACCGCGTTCGTAGACGCCGAGTCCGGCCTGGGGCGGCAGGTTGTGGCTGCCCCAGCGGATGCAGTTGTA
The DNA here is from genome assembly GCA_025465385.1 of Pseudonocardiales bacterium. Classification (GTDB taxonomy): domain Bacteria; phylum Actinomycetota; class Actinomycetes; order Mycobacteriales; family Pseudonocardiaceae. The sequence continues at coordinate 2,904 of JAODNG010000258.1, read as the reverse complement.
TTCCACGGCGCAGCGCACGCCGTCGTCGGTCACGGCGCAGTGCTGCAGACCGATGCCGCCCCTGCGCTGAAGCGCCAGGTGAAGAACGAGCGGAGCTCGGCGGTGCCGCAGTGGGTGGGGTGCGGGCCGATGGGCTCACGGAAGTACCCATCCGGTGCGAAGGTGTTCACTACCGCTTCGGCGTCACCAGCATCCACCGCGGCCTGGTAGCGGCCGACTACATCACCGGGATGGGCGGCTCCGGGCTCGAGTATGGGAGGCCGAAGGTGGCGCAGTCCGTCGACCGGCCATTGGCTGCAGTAGGTGCGGAAGACCACCGACAATTCGTCGGGGGATTCGGCGACGACCGCGACCGGCCACGCCAATTTCCGCCCGTCGCCGCCCAGATGAACCAGCAATTCCACCACCGCCCGCCCGCCGACACACGTAGCGGCCACCGCCTCGATCCGGGCGTGGCGCTCGGCCAGCCAGGCTTGATTCTGAAGCACGAACCGCCGCAGCTGCCTGTGGCCGCGGATCTCGCCAGCGCGGGGATCGTAGACCACCACCTCACCCGGCCACACAGTTTCTAGAACGTGCGTGTCACCCTTGTTCAGCGCGATGAAGTACTGCCCGACTGGATCAGCTAGACCCGCGGCGCGAGTCTGGCTGCGCGCCAGCTCCACAGCACTGACGAAATCCGGAAACCACGGCATCCCGCACCCCACGCTCCCTTACCGGCTGGACAGTTTCCCTGCAGACTGCCGTCGCTTGCCCTCCGGCAACATCCTCATCCCCGGCGCTGCCCTCATGAAAGCCCCACACCAGCAGAGAAGTTGTCGCATGCCAGCGTGATGCGCAAGAGACTCCGCACAGCGGTCCCATTACGGTGGGTGGCCGCCGAACTGATGCCAGCCGGTTCCCGGGGCGGGTCCAGCTGGATGACACGCCGCCGCCTGTCGGGGCGGTCAACCTGCCCTACCAGGTGCCGCGGAAGGTGTGCGAGGTGTTCGACGCGTTCGCCCGAGTGGGGTTACCCTGACGCTGGCTTACTGCCTTCCTGATACAGCCAGGTCCGGGCAGCGGAGTCGACGTAAGAACCGTGCAGGTCGCGACCGTGACGCCCCGTGAGAGGCGGTCATCCCGTGCGTTCCGACATCACTCCCGGCGGCACCTTTCCCGATTACGCGCTGCCTGACCACACCAGCACCGTCCGCACGCTCAGCGAGCTCCAGGGCCGCGATCCGCTGATCCTCATGCTCGCGCGCGGCCACTACTGCCCGAAAGAGCACCAGCAGCACCTCGAGTTGGTGGCGTTCCAGTCGAAGGTCGCGGTGTCCTACACCCAGATGGTCACGATCTCGACCGACGATCACCACACGCTGCAGGAGTTCCGCGCGTCGGTCGGCGCCCAGTGGACCTTCCTCTCCGACCCCGGGCGGACGATCCAAAAGGACCTCGACATCCAGGAGTACACCGACCCTGACAACGACCCGATGATCCCGCACACGCTCGTGCTCAAGCCGGGACTGGTCATTCACAGCCTCTACAACGGCTACTGGTTCTGGGGTCGCCCGTCGGTTGACGACCTCTGTCGTGACCTGCGCGCGGCGACGAGCGAGATCCGACCGGACTGGGATCTGAGCACGCCGGGGCTCCGCGAGGCCTGGAGCGCGGGCGACTACTCGCACTTTCACGGATGGGACAGGCGGGCCGGTAGGCTCCCTGCCGCGCCGTGACGGAGCATCTACCGCCTCAGCGTGGTCGCCCGCGCCCTCGGCATCGACGCCTTCGCGGCACGGCCGGCAGCAGTAGCGAGGGACTAACTCCGCAGGCGGGTCTGCGGCCGATTACCGCACCGTCTAGCTCGCGGCCGCGGCGTGGTGCGCTCAGGGCTGCGGGCCAAGCCCTGGATTGATTCGCAGCCCAGCAGGAGCACGTAAGCGGTGAGAGCGTGATCGGCGGACGGCCGCCGGTACCGTCCAAATCGTGGTTTCCCGACGTGCGCCGCTCAGTAAGAGATCGTTGGCGGTACTGACCTGTGTGCTCGTCGCTGCTTGTGCCGCTGGCCCCAGCGCGACGAGTACCTCCGCTGAGTCTCCGCGCGCGACTGGCCCCAGCAATAGCCGTCAGGTGGCAGAGAAGCCACTGGTCCGTTTTCCCTCCACGGTGCCCGGGTCGGCGAGTTGGACACCGTGGCCCGCAGCCTTGCACGACTCACGGCACAGCGGGGCGTCGACTGCCGCCGGCCCGAAGACGGGTACCGTGCGCTGGCGACGGAAGCTGGAGGGTGCGGTCACTGCTGGACCGGTGATCGGGCAGGATGGCACCATCTATGCGGCCTCCAACGGCGGCGTGCTACACGCCCTTGACCCGGCGACCGGGACTGACCGGTGGACCTACGACTCGGGACATACTGGCGAGGGCGACCTGTCCATCTCCCCACTCGTCCTGCCCGATCGCACTGTGTTGTGGCCGACTCCAGGAGCCGATCTCGTCGCGTTATCGCCCACCGGTAGTCCACTGTGGTCGCAGCCGTTACCCGGCCAGCCGACCTCTCCCGCCAGCGCCGACGGCCACCGGGTCTACGTCGGAGACACATCCGGTGCGGTGAGCGCGCTGGACGTCCTGAGCGCCGGTGGTCACCGTCTGGTGTGGACTGTTGACGTCGGCTCCGTTTCCTATGGATCAGTGGTCACCAACGGTACGGGGCGCCTCTACACCACCGCCGACACCGCGCTGGTCGCGATCGACGACCGTGGTGGTGTCGGCACGGTGGCCTGGCGGGCTGATCCCCACGACGACATCACTGAGGTCTCGGCAGGACTTGCCACCGACGGCACCGTGCTGCTAGGGACCAATGGCGGTCGTGAATGGGCCTATCACCGGGACGGCAGGCCCGCATGGAATGCGCCGCGAACCATC
>JAODNG010000241.1 GCA_025465385.1 Pseudonocardiales bacterium | reverse complement strand
GTCACGTTGTATTGCTTGCCATCGTCGGCGGTGACCGTCCAGGTCGAACCGTCCTCGGCGGTGATCTTGCCAGTGATACTGTAAGGGTGGCCAGACGTCGCCGGCGCGGTCATCGTCGGTGACGTCGTTGCTGTCGGGGTGGCGGTTGGATTGCTCGATCCGCCGGAGCACCCGGTGAGGCCGATCACGACCACCGCGCCGACCAGCACGGCCGCCGCCTTAACCCCGGTCCGTCGATGATTACAACATGAGAAGTTGTTCATCGATCGTTCCCCTCTTGACCGGGTGCGACCCAGTGACTCTGCATGTCAGCGACGACTACGCAGACGTTTCAAGCTGGCTGCTGGTTGCACCGGGCAGGCTTCCATGACCGCCAGCTTCCACCGGACGAGCACGTTGTTGCTCCGAGCGAACCATCGGACACCTAAGAAGGTGATCACGGTGAAGTCCGCCATCAGCGCGACTGCCACACCCAGCCCGTGCCGAAGTCTTTTTTCAGCAGCGTGTCATCGCCGGAGTCCGCGATGATCGAAGTTCCTGCGGCGTCGACCGCTATGACGGTCTCCTCACTGGTCGGGCTGCTCTGGGCGTGGCCGAGGAAATGCTAGTCGCCGGTACGGGGCATCGTGACATGATCGATCAGGGATCCGACAGAGCGCAGCAGGAGGACCGCATGGACACGCCAGACCTCAAACCCCGCAGCCGCGACGTCACCGACGGTGTCGAACGCGCCGCCGCCCGGGGCATGTTGCGCGCCATCGGCATGCGCACCGACGACTTCAGCAAGCCGCAGATCGGGGTCGCTTCGTCGTGGAATGAGATCACCCCGTGCAACCTGTCCCTGGCTCGACTGGCCGAGGCCAGCAAGGAAGGCGTGCACGCCGCCGGTGGGTATCCGATGGAGTTCGGCACGATCTCGGTCTCTGATGGCATCTCCATGGGTCACGTCGGGATGCACTATTCGCTGGTCTCCCGCGAGGTGATCGCCGACTCGGTGGAGTGCGTGATGGAGGCCGAGCGGCTGGATGGGACGGTGCTGCTGGCCGGGTGCGACAAGAGCCTGCCCGGAATGCTGATGGCCGCTGCGCGGCTCGACGTGGCGGCGGTGTTCCTCTATGCGGGCACGGCCCTGCCCGGCCGGGTAGGGGATCGGGAACTCACCATCATCGACGCCTTCGAGGCGGTCGGGGCCTGCCTGCGCGGCGGGATCAGCCGAGCTGACGTCGATGCGATCGAGCGGGCATTCTGCCCCGGTGAGGGGGCCTGCGCGGGGATGTACACCGCCAACACGATGGCCTGTGCCGCCGAGGCGCTGGGCATGTCGCTACCTGGCTCGGCCAGCCCGCCCGCGGTGGACCGGCGTCGCGACGGGTATGCCCGAGCCAGCGGCAGCGCGGTGGTGGACCTTATCGCCCGCGGGATCACCGCCCGGCAGATCCTTACCCGCGAGGCGTTTGAAAACGCGATCGCGGTGGTGATGGCCTTCGGCGGCTCCACTAACGCGGTGCTGCATCTGCTCGCCATCGCGCACGAGGCGGGGGTCCCGTTGGAGCTGGACGACTTCAACCGGGTGGGAGACAAGGTGCCGCACCTGGCCGACGTCAAGCCATTCGGTGCGCACGTGATGGCCTCGGTGGACCAGGTCGGTGGCGTGCCTGTGGTGATGAAGGCGCTGCTGGACGCGGGGCTGCTGCACGGCGACTGCCTCACCGTCACCGGGCGCACCGTCGCCGAGAATCTCACCGAGCTGGACCCACCCGACGTCGACGGCAAGATCCTGCATCGCCTCGCCGACCCGATCCACCCCACCGGCGGTATCACGATCCTGCGCGGCTCGCTGGCGCCCGACGGGGCGGTTGTGAAGAGCGCCGGCTTCGACTCGACGCGCTTTGAGGGGCGGGCTCGGGTTTTCGACGGCGAGCAGGCCGCGATGGACGCCGTCGGGGAGCTGGCGTCGGGCGACGTTGTGGTGATCCGGTACGAGGGCCCGCAGGGTGGGCCGGGGATGCGCGAGATGCTCGCTGTCACCGGCGCGATCAAGGGGGCCGGGTTGGGCAAGGAAGTTCTGCTGCTCACTGACGGGCGTTTCTCCGGAGGGACCACCGGGCTGTGCGTCGGCCACGTGGCCCCTGAAGCGCCGCACGGCGGCCCGATCGCGCTAGTCCGCGACGGTGACCCGATCGTGCTGGACATGGACCGCCGCGAACTGAACCTGCAGGTTGACGCCGACGAACTGGCGCGGCGCCGGCAGGAGTGGAAGGCCCCCCAGCGGGTGCTGCGCGGCGTGCTGGCCAAATACGCCCGGCTCGTCGGCTCCGCCGCGGAAGGTGCGGTCTGTGGATAAGCCGTGAGTGGGAAGTGCCGGGTGGGTACCTCCGGCTGGAGGTACCCACCGTGGCGGGGCACGTTCTATCCGCCCGGGTTGCCGCACCGCCGGGAGCTGGAGTACCTGTCCCGGCTGGTGAACAGCGTCGAGATCAACGGTTCGTTCTACTCGCTGCAGCGGCCGTCGAGCTACCAGTCCTGGGGGGCCGAGACACCTGAGGACTTCGTTTTCGCGGTAAAGGGCGGCCGGTTCATCACGCATATGAAAAAGCTGCGTGATGTCCACACGCCATTGGCGAATTTCTTCGCCTCCGGGGTGCTCGCCTTGGGGGCCAAGCTCGGCCCGTTGCTGTGGCAATTACCGCCCAGTCTGCCGTTCGACGCCGCCCGGCTGGCCAAGTTTTTCGACCTACTGCCGCGCAGCACCGCGGAGGCTGCGGCGCTGGCCCAGCAACACGACGAGCGGCT
>JAODNG010000240.1 GCA_025465385.1 Pseudonocardiales bacterium | reverse complement strand
CGTAGTGTGCGACATCCCCCGAACTCACGGGATGTCGCTTCGAAGGCAAGCACCGGGTCAGGGTGTGGGGGGTGGGACGGGTCGGCTGATCAAGAGGACCTCGGTGCCGGCGGCGGTGGGCTGCTCGCCCCGACAGATGACGACGGTATCCATGAAGCTTCGCATCGGCGGGATCCCTCGCCGGCGGCCCTCGTGTGCCAGGGGGATGGGTCGCCACCGACCGTGGTCACCCACCTTGACCAGAGCGCGGCGCTGGCCGTTTAGCCGGGTCGGCATCCATCCGGTGACCTCAACGATGCCCTCGCCGTCTGGGGGGTAGGCGTGCTCGATGGCGTTGCTCACCGCCTCGCTGACCGCGTACACCACCTCTTCAAGCGGCTCGGGTGGCCATCCCGCGCGGCGCAGCCAGCGGCGGATATGGTCGCGGGCCACCGATGGCGATGCCGGTGTCGCGGTGAGGGTGAACTCACATCCCGGTATGCCCAGCCCGGTATCGGCTACCTCAGCTGGCAACCCGAGCGGTGCCACGGTAGGCCGCAAAGAGGTGGGCTGGTCGGGGTCACGGGGTGGGTCCATCGTAGGGGGCAGTGTGCCTCGGTCGCGGTCATCCCGCGAATTGATCGCAACGTGATCAGCCCGGCCATCACCCGGGTTCGCAGCGGTGGCCCAGGCCCGGCGACGGTGAGCTACTGGGCGAGGAGATGGCCAGGCCCTCAGGGCAGGGGGTCGGCACGGGGCTCCAGCGCGTCCTCGACGCTGCGGTACAGCTGCAGGACCTGATCCAGCCCGGTGGATTCCAGCGGCCGGATAACGGGGCGTGTGTGATCGACGACGACCCGCAACGGCTCACTGCGCGCTTCGGCGGCGACCGCGGCATCGACCAAAGCGGCCAGACCCGCAGAGCCCAGGAAGCTCACCTCGGACAGGTCGATCACCACTGGGTGGCTTGCGGCTCGCTCCAGCGCGTCGCTCACCGCGGCGAGCAGCCGCGGGGCGGTGAGCACGTCGACCTCACCCACCACCGTGACCACGGTCGCCTCGCCGGCCTGCCGGTGCGAGATCGACAAGATCTGCTCGGCAGCGGGAACGTGCCCGGACCCGTCGCTCATGGTCGAGACCGTACCGCCCAACCCCCGATGCGCCGGACTGATGCAGCGCCAACTCCGGTCCGGAGTCGCCCCGCTTACCTGCCCCTCGACAGTCCCTGCTGGGAAGCGGGAACCGCGACCCGGCGGCGTCGTTCCGGAATGACCCAAGCCCCGGACGCTGCTGTCACCCCCTGAGCGGTGTTGGTACGGGAGGCGGATCTATACGGTTCCCGAGGTAGCCCCGGACCCCGGCGACGCCTATGCCGTCTGCCCGGAGGTCTTTAAGTGTCGCTGCTGCAAGAGCACACCACCCGATCAGAAGATATCCCCCACCGGGCAGCCACCATCGCCGATGCCAACGATCCCGCTACCTGGCGTTCCTTTTCCTGTACCACCGAGTCAGTGCTCTGCGCTGCGGACGAGATCATCGTGCTGCGGGTGGAGGGCGACGTCGACCTGTGCACCCTGCCGATCCTGCAGGCCGCGCTCGGCGAGGGCCTCGACCGCTACCCCGCCCATCTCATCGTCGATCTGGCCCGGATGACCTACTGCTCAGCCCGGGGCTTCGACCTGCTCACTCAGACCCGCCACATCACCGCCGACACAGCGACCAGCTACGCCGTCAGCGGCGTGCCACCCCAGATCGACCGCATCTGGACCCTCGTCTGGGATGGTGACCTCCCGATTCGCCACCGCAGCACCGCAGCAGCCATGACCGCCATCCAGGCTGCCGAGTAACACTGAACACAACTACAGATAGCCGCCGCGTCGCGGTAACCCACTGTCAATTTTCGGGGTTGAGCAGGCTTGGCCATTTCGCGGAGCTGGTGAAGATCGGGGCGGGGTCGAGTTCGGCCTGTGGGCCGGTGAGCACCAGGACTCGTCCCCGGCTTTGAGTACGGTGTCGGCCCGGACGTGCAGGGGTGCCGGCGCGGATGACCAGGCTGAACCGCATGTCCTGCCCAAGGTACAAGTCACGAACCGACCTCGCGATGCGGGGAATACCTGCATGACCCGGACCACTAGTTTCGCGCCCGCGATGCTCGGCACATTTTGGGGGAGATGGGGACGGCGGGGACGTGGGGGACCCCGGGGCCGGGTCGGTGTGGACACTGCGGCACCGAGCTGCCGGCGGCAGTCGGGCGGGGGCCGGTCCCGGAGGTACTGCGATGCGACGTGCCGATTACATGCGAGGCGAACCCGGGCCGCGCCGACACCGGCCCGATGCGCAGCCCACTGGCCTGGGCCGCTGCGCGCTGCAGCACTATTGCCGGAGCCTGGGTATGATCAGCGCGGCGCGGCGGCGGCGCACACCTGCGCTGAGCACCGCGAGTTGACCCGGAGCTGCTGCGGGCGGGAATGCCTCGCGGGCGCAAGCTGGATCGGGTGGCTGCCGGCCGGCCTCGGTGGAGCACCAGCTGACCGTCACTGTGCAGGGTGTGCACCCGCTGATCTGGCGCCGACCCGCAGGCGCACCAGCGGAAAGCGGTGCGGCAGAACGGGTTGTACTCCAGCATCAGCGAGCGTCAGATCGCTACACCCATCACACGGACACGTCTCGTCCCGAACTATCGTCTGTAGCCTACGAGGGTCACGGGTTGTCGACTTCAAGTAACGCAGCTGCGATGGCGTCGGCCAGTGCGCGTAGTTCGGTGGCGGTCATGGGGAGTCCGCCGAACGGTGCCCGGCCAAGGTCGTCACAGATCACCGTGGCGCGGACCCGGTCTCGTTCGAGATCGTCGGCCGCGGTCCTGGCGCAGGCGAGCAATCTCCTTGCTGCCTCAAGCGGGAAACTCTCGTCGCCCACTTCGACGAAGGAGACCCGAGGAGCCGTTGTCATGGGCGCCAAATGTAGCGATCGTTTCCGTTCGCGGGTGAAGCGTTCGGGCCCGCGTGTCCCAGGGTCTCGGCGGTCAGCTGGGCTCCGCCGACGGTCTTGGGGGTTGGCCAACAACGGACCGGGAACGTACGGGTAGAGGCTGTTCGCCCAGGTCGGTAAGGGTGTAACGCGGGGGGATGCAGGGGGCTTGGCGCACGTTCCCGTTCGGATGCAGCCCGCTTTGTGATCGTCGTCTTTGGTTGGATTTGCTCAGCTCGCGAGGTGCGTCGTCGGTCCGTGGCCTCCAGCACGGGATTGTCCGGAAGTCCTCAGTAACAGACAAGATCGGTGTCCA
>JAODNG010000232.1 GCA_025465385.1 Pseudonocardiales bacterium | reverse complement strand
GGGCTCTGCATCTGATCCTGCTCGCCGAAGTGGCCCAGCAGGGGCGCGGACAGGCCTTCGAAGCTCGGGTAGTCCTCGCCGAGGACGGCGTAGAACGGCACCGCGGCACCGATCTTGTCGCCCTGCTGCGCTGCGAGCACGAGCACGAAGCCGCCGCCCATGCAGAACCCCACCACGCCGACCTTCGAGCTGGTGACCGCGTCGCTAGCCAGCAGGTAATCCACTGCACCGCCCAGGTCACGGGCCGCCTGATCGACCGGCAGCTCCTGCATGAGCCGGCCAGCTTCGTCAGCATCGTGGGTAGTGGCCCCGCCGAACAGATCCGGGGCCAACACGACGAAGCCCTCGGCGGCCAGCCTGTTCGCCACATCGGCGATATGGCTGGTCAACCCCCACCACTCCTGGATCACTACGACCCCGGGACCGCTACCACCCTCCGGCAGCACCAGATACCCATGCGCGGAAGACCCGTTGGACGTGAACCTGACGTTCTGCAGCGAGTTCCCCATATCCCAATCCCAGCACAGCCCCGCGGTTGCCGCATCCCCGCACCCACATCCGCACCGCGCTGCCGCTAAACGGTTCCGAATGGCGGTCAGCTAGCCACCGTGGACCGCCCGACGGCTCCGAATGGCTGTCGGCGGGGGCGGCTACCGGATGCGGCGACCGGTTTCGGCGGTGGAGTAGCCGCCTAAGGCGTCGATGGAGGCGCGGAAGTTATCGTCGGCCAGTAGGTTCCATAGAGGGGCTAGCAGCGGGGAATCGTAGGTCTGCTGGGTGAGCACCAGGTCGTAGGGCTCCAGCGCGACGGGTACGAAGTCCAGCTCGAACGGCCGGATGGCTGGGCGGATGCCGAGCCCCGCATCGGCTCGCCCCGCAGCTACCGCCGCGGCGACGGCGAGATGGGTGTGCTCCTCGCGTTGATAGCCGGTGACGTCGGCGGGCGCCATACCGTGACGGCGCAGCTCGTGGTCGAGCAGCACGCGGGTACCCGCTCCGCGTTGCCGGTTGACATAACGCACCTCCGGGCGACTCAGATCCGCGATGCCGGTGATCTCCAGCGGGTTACCCGCAGCGACGATCAGTCCCTGTTCGCGGTGCACCAGGCGAACCACCATGAGATCAGTGCGACCGAGCACCCGCGGCAGGTAGGGCACGGTGTATTCGCCGGTCGCCGGATCGAGCAGGTGCGAGCCGGCGACGTGACACAGCCCGTCCCGTAGCGCCACCAACCCACCCAGCGAGCCGACGTTGGACGACGCGAGCGTCACGCCTGGGTCGATCCCGCGCAGCGCCGAGGCGGCCAGGTCGAGTACCAGGTCGTGCGAACCGATCGCGACGATTGTGCGGTCAATGTCAGCCAGCCCGCGCAGCAGTTGCACGTCGACGTCAGCTCCGGCGTGGTGACCCTCCAGCCCGGCGGGCACGACCAGCAGTCCATCGGCGCGCACCAGCGAGGTCAACACTCCGGCCCCCCGGGGCAACGGGGTGGCCACGATCCGCCCACCGACCCGACCCAGCCGCACCCGCACCCAGTCGTCCATCCCAAGCGGGGAGGCGAGCTTGCGGGCCAGCCGGGCCGCGACCGTCTGACGAGTCACCGTTGTGGTGCCTTGAAGAGCGGCCAACATCGGGCCGGCGAAAATGTCGAAGGTCAGCGCCGCTGATACCGGGTACCCAGGCGCACCGAGTACAGGGGTCGTGCCCACGACGCCGAGCACCACCGGGTGCCCCGGTCGCACCGCGACACCATGCACCACCAGCGTGCCCACCCGGGCCACCACGGACGCAGTATGGTCGCCCCGTCCGGCGCTCGATCCCGCGATGATCACCACCAGGTCAGCGCACTGCGCCGCGGCGAGCACCGCAGCCGCGATCCGCTCGGGGTCATCCGGCTCGATGGGCAGCGACAGCACGTCGCAGCCGTGTTCACCGGCCTGGCCGGAGAGCATCAGCGAGTTGGTATCAATGATCTCCCCGATACCGGGTTCGCAACCCAACGGCCGGATCTCGTCGCCGGTGGGCAGCACCGCGACGACCGGTCGGCGGCGCACCAGCACCTCCGTGATGCCCGCCGCAGCGACGGCGGCAACGTCTACCGCCCGCAACCGGTGCCCTTGCGGCAACAGCAGCTCGCCGGCCGCGACGTCCTCACCGACGGAACGAACATGCTGGTAGGGCACGGCCGCGGCGACCAGCTCAGCGCCCTTGGTGGCCGCGCCTGAGTCTGGGTCTGATTCTGGGCCGACGAGGTGGACGTGCTCGCGCATCACCACCGCATCCCGGCCCTGCGGCACCGGGTCGCCGGTGTCGACGACGTCGAAGTCGGTCAGCGTGATGGGGGTGGTCTCGCTGGCGCCCACCGTGTCCGCAGCGCGCACCGCGATGCCGTCCATCCCTGCGGAGTCGAACGCCGGGGAGGACCGTCGTGCCCACACGGGCTCGGCGGTGATCCGACCGATCGCCTCAGCCAGTCCTCGCCGCTCCACGCCCACCCGGGTGGGGCAGCCAGCGGCAGCGCGGGCCGCTCGCCACGCGTCCAGCGCCTGGATTGCCGGAACGTCGCGGATGAACGGGCTGCGCGGCACAGCGGGGACGCTACCGGGAATTCAGCACGTCAGGATGCGGCTCCGGTGCCGGCGAGTCGGGGATTGGGAGCGGACCCGTTCGACGCCTCGGCCGGGTGATGGAGGTGGTAAAGGTGGGCGTACTGGTTGTTGTTGGCGAGAAGCTGATCGTGTGTGCCAGTTTCGGTGACCCGGCCCTGCTCGATGTAGATGATCTGGTCAGCATCGGTGACGGTGAGCAGGTTGTGCGAGATGATGATCGTGGTACGGCCGGTGATGAGTCGGCGTAGTGGAGTCAGAATGCGTTGGGTGGCGTCAGCGTCAAGACTGGTGGTGGGTTCGTCCAGGAGCAGGATTGGGGCGTCTCGGACCATGGCGCGGGCGATCGCGATGCGTTGGCGTTGCCCGCCGGACAGCAGCCGTCCGCGTTGGCCCACTCGGGTGTCATAGCCCTCGGGTAGCGCGCTGATGAAATCGTGGGCGTCTGCCGCTTTGGCTGCCGTGACGAGCTGGTCGTGGGTGGCGTCGGGACGCCCGGCGCGGATGTTGTCGGCAATGGTGCCATCGAGGAGCAAGGTTTCCTGCAGCACGATGGCGATATTGGCGCGCAGCTCCTCGGGGTCGACCTGGCGCAGGTCGGTCCCGTCGAGCGTGATCCGCCCGCTGGTGGGGTCATAGAACCGCAGCAGCAGTTTCATCAGGGTGGTCTTGCCAGCACCGCTGGCGCCGACGATAGCCGTGGTCTGCCCGGGCAGCGTGGTGAAGCTGACTTGCCGCAGGACGTCGGTTCCGGTGTCCGGGTAGGCGAAGCTGATCTGCTCGACGCGCAGCTGGCCGCGCGGGCGGCCCAGTGGGATCGGGTGTTCGGGGGCGGCCACGGTGGGTTGCTCATCGAGCAGCTCGATGATCCGTTCCGCGGCCGCGGCGGCGGCGAACAGCGACGTGGACAGTGAACCAAGACCCTGCACGGGCTGGTACAGCTGGGACAAGAAAACCAAGAAGGCCAGCAGCCCGCCCAGGGTGATGTGCCCGGCGGTCAGCTCCCAGATTCCCACCGCGAGGATGGTCATCACGCCGAGCACCTGCACCAGGTCCACCAGCGGGGAGAACAGCGCACCGATGCGGGTGGCGGCCAGTTCGGCATTCACGCTGCCCATGCTTTGCTCGGCGAAGCGCTCCACCTCGGCGGCCTCGCGACCGTAGGCCTGGATCAAAGTGGCGTTGCCCAGGCTTTCCTCGGCGACCACGGTGATCGACCCGGCACGGCGGCGAACCTCCCGTGAGGCGATCTTGATCCTACGGGAGAACACCCGGGCGGCGGCCCAGAACACTGGTACCGCGATCAGCGAGGTCAGCGCCAGGCGCCAGTCAAGGAAGAACAGCACACCGGCGAATACCACGATCCGCAACACGTTGGCGATGAGCCCGATGACCCCGGAGAGCACCACTCCCTCGATGGCGGCCACATCACCCGTGAGTCTCGAGAGGATGTCGCCCAGACGGCGGCGATCAAAAAAACTCACCGACAAGGTGTGGAGATGAGCGAATACCCGGGTGCGCATCCGGTGTAGGAAGTTCTCCCCGATCCACGCCCCCAGGTAGGAGCCAATGAAGCCCAGCACTCCTACCAGCAGGGTGATGCCCACAAACGCCGCGGCCACTGGCGGGAACGCGGAGAAATCTCGCGGGGTCAACACCTTGTCGACCAGCACCTTGAACAGCAGAATGGCCGCGGTGTCCACCGCCGGGGTGACGATGATCAGCACTAAGCTCAGCCACAACCATCGCCAGAACGGCCGGGCGTCGGGCCAGAACCGCCGGAAAACCTCCCGGACGCTCGCTGCCGGTGCCGCCTCCACCAAACCGCCGGTGGTCGACGTCGGGCGCAGCAGCGATCTCAACACCTCCCGCACAACCACTCCACTTCCAGATCTGATGCTCGGGCCTGCCCTTGGGCATGGCTAGGCGGTGGCCATCGTCCCACTGATAGGAAATCGAGGCCACCGCCGCGCAACCTGGTGATCGACGGGGCTAGCCCAGGAGCCCTAGGAGCGAGGGACGGGTGGGGCCGCGCTCGAACCCGTTGTAGGTGTTGTTGTAGTACCCACCATCATCGTAGTAGTCCTCGTAGTAGTTTCTGTGGCCGGTCTTCTCGTAGTAGTAGCCGCCGCTGGGACCGTCGACGGCACCCGGTGTGGCTCTCGATGTGAAGACGTCCGAAACCCTCATAATCGCTCCCTTAATCCGATCGGTGGAGGAGCTACGCAAGCCGAAAAGACCCGGACATGCCTGAGAATTGCCTGCAGCCGTTGTGAAGTGCGCGGTCGACAAGCTGCCTGCCCCGAACGTAGCTGGGCGTATGAGATGCTCACAGAGGGGCGCTTCGCGACATGATGCCGCACTCACCGACGCAGGTGAGCGTCGTTAGCGAACTCTCCCCGGTGTCAACACCGACAGTATGTTAATCCGCCGCACCCGGCAGCAACCCAGGTGATCCGAGCTGGCCCCCCTTACTCCCCGTGGTCACGCAACTACAAAACTAAGCTACGCGTGTACGGATTGCAACAACAAGTTACAGCCCACGACCGGCCACGTCGGTGATCATGCCCTGGTCCAGCTACCGGTAAAGGGTGACAGAGACGTCCGCGCCGGCGTCGAGACCGGTGGCCGGTTCCGCCACCACGAGGTATCCGTCAGCGCGGGTGAGCACGGACAGCAGGGCCGATGCGCCGAACAACGGTTCGGCCTGCCCGCCGTCGAGCTGTACCTGCACGACGTCCCGGCGGCCTGCCTCCGAGGGCACGTCACGAGTCAGCGAAGCGATCACCGACGGCTCGGGGGGTGGCGTGGCGCAGCCCGCAAGGCGCCACACCAACGGGACGCCCACCAGCCGAAATACCACCAGGGCAGATAGCGGATTTCCCGGCAGACCGATCACCGGCACGCCATCGCACTCCGCGAGCAAGGTGGGTTTGCCGGGTTTTATGGCGAGCCCGTGACAGAAGATGCCCGGCTTTCCGAGACTCGCGACGGCGTCGGCAGTAGCGTCGCGAGTGCCCACCGAAGAGCCGGCGGAAACCACCACAAGATCCGACTGCGCCAACGCCAGCTGTAGCGCACACCGCAGGGCAGCTGGATCGTCGGGCACGATTCCGCACGGCACTGGCCATCCCCCGGCCTCGACCACCAGACCGGCGAGTGCCGGGGCGATGGCGTCGCGGACCTGACCGGGACGCAGCGTAGCGGTCGCAGGTGGCACCACCTCATCACCCGTGGACAAGATCGCCACCCGTGGCCGCGCATGTGCGAGGAGCTTGGTCACGCCCGCTGCGGCGAGCATGCCCAAATCCACCGCGCGCAGCGGCCGACCCGCAGGAATAAGGACTGTTCCCGCAGTGACGTCGTCGTCGGCGTGAACAACTCCGCCGCCAGGCGCGATGGGCCGCAGCACTTCTACCGTGCCGGGCATCGTCTCGTTGGTGTACTCCACCATCACCACCGCATCGGCGCCCGCCGGCAGCACCCCACCGGTGGGCATCTCCACCGCCGCGCCGGCTGTCACGGTCACGTCCGGCTGGCGGCCCATCCGCACCGCGCCGACCACGTCCAGGTAGCACGGCAGCCCCTCGGAGGCACCGTAGGTGTCAGCAGCTCGCACCGCGTAACCGTCCACGGTCGATCGGGCGAACCCAGGTAGCGGTCCCGGGGCGATGACATCGCAGGTGGGCACCCGGCCGAGCGCCTCGGCCAGCGCCACGGTCTGCGTCGGGGTGCGCAGGGCGGGGCTGAAGCCGGCCAGGGCCTCGGTGACCGTGCGAGTGGCGAAGAATTCCCGGCTCACGGAGCCTGCTGTCTGAGCACGCTGATGACCGGGCCCAGCGCGACCTGACCCAGCCCACAGATCGACGTCTTGCGCATCGCGTATTCGAGCTCGACAAGCTGCGCTGCGCCGGCGTCGTCGAGGCCGCCGCTGGCCAGCGCTGCCGTCAGCAGAGTGTGAGCCTTGGTCGACCCGACCCGGCACGGCACGCACTTGCCGCATGACTCGTCGCGGAAGAACCGCAGCACGTTGATCGCTGCGGCGAGCAGATCGGTGCCGTCGGCGATGACGACCAAAGCGCCGGAGCCCAGCATGGAGCCCGCGGCGGCCAGCGTGTCGAAGTCCAGTGGCACGTCCAGCTGGTCGGGCGTCAGGAAGTTCGACGACGCCCCGCCGGGCTGCACCGCGGCCAACCTCACCCCACTGGCCATCCCACCCGCTTGGTCCAGCAAGGCCCGGATGGTCGTGCCCATCGCAACGCAGTACACCCCTGGGTTTGCGACCTCCCCGGAGACGGCGAAGAACTTCCATCCCACCGACTCGCCCAGGCCCGCATCGATCCACCACTGTGCACCGCGCGCGACAATCCCCGGGACGTCGGCGAGGGTCTCCACCGAGTTCATCAAGGTGGGCCGGCCATGCAGCCCGTACACGCCCGGGAACGGCGGCTTGTTGCGCGGTTCGCCGCGGTGGCCCTCCATGCACTCGATCAATGCGGACTCCTCACCGAGGATGTATCCCCCCGGCGACGTGAAAATATCCACCTGCAGGGTCCGCCCGCTGCCCAGCACGTCGGTACCCATCAGGCCCTCGGCGCGCAGCGCGTTGATCTCGGCACGCAGTACCTGTTCCTCGGGGCCGTACTCATGCCGGATGAACACCCAGCCCTGTTCCGCACCGACGCAGAGCATGCCGATCATGAGTCCCTCCAGCACCAGGTGCGGCTGATCGGCGAGGATCTGCCGGTCCTTGAAGGTGCCCGGCTCGGACTCGTCGGCGTTGCAGATCGCGTATTTCACCGGGCCCGGCTGGGCAGCAACCAGCTCCCACTTCGTGCCGGTGGGAAACCCCGCACCCCCCATCCCCCGCAACCCGGATTCCTTCAGCGTGTCGATCACCTCCGGCGCGCCCAATCCCCCACCCACCAACTCTTTCAACACCTGATACCTCCCGCTTTCAGCGGGCTTATTCAGCGCGCCAGACCCCGCTGAGCCCGGTGAATGCGGGTAAGGGTCGTTGGGATAGTGGGTAGGTGAAGTGGGTTTGTGGGTGGGTAGCGGACGGCCCTGGCGGGCAGCCTCGACGGCAGCGTCGGCGTCGGCAGCCCGCGCTGGGTGGTCGTTCACGGCGATGGCGGGCGCCATGTCGCAGCGTCCCAGGCATGACACTTCGCGGAACTCCACATCCGGTCCGTACCGGTCGGCTAAGCCCGGCGCGCAGCCGGCTAGCCAGCAGGACAGATCACGGCAGGCGTGCAGCGCCACTCTCGGCGGCACCTCGGTGCGGAAGTGCGGGTAGAACGAGACCAGACCCTCGATCTCATACAACGGTCGGCGCGTCCGCCGCGCCAGCGCGACCAGCTCCTCGCGCGGCAACCAGCCCAGCCGGGACTGGATGGCGTTCAGCTCGGGGATCAGGCTCGGCCCGGAAAAACGCCCAGCCCGGGCCTCCGCACCCGGCGCACGATCCGGTCGACTCGCGCTGCCGTCAAGAACCACAGTCTCGAGGCTAACGCAGACCAGCGAGCTCACATCCCGGCGTGTCGCTGCGGACCCGGCAGCCCGGAACGACGTCCTCCTCGGTGGACCCGGAGGAGTTACCTCCATCTCCGGCACAGCACCAAGATCACGATACTCGGCTCTTACATCCGGACCGGACCTTCCAACCCTCATACAGGGCACACGCCACAGGTGACAACCTGGGCAAGAACTTGCCAGAGGGCTCAGGACTCGCTGGGCCGCGAGGCACCTATCGGCTCGATCTGCACGGCGCAGAACTTGAACTCGGGGATCTTGCCGTAGGGGTCGATCTCGTCGATGGTGAGCACGTTGGCGGCGGCTTCCCGGAAGTGGAAGGGGATGAAGCAGTTACCCAGCGCCTCGCGGTGGGAGACTCTCAGGCGCAGCTCGATTGCGCCGCGCCGGGAAAGCACGCGCACCATCTCGCCGTGCGCCAACCCGCGGTCCGCGGCGTCCTTGGGGTGCACGTACACCTCCGCCTCCGGCGCGATGGTGTCCAGGGCGTAGGACCGCCGGGTCATCGATCCGGTGTGCCAGTGCTCCAGCAGCCGGCCGGTGTTGAGCACCAGCGGGTACTCGGCGTTGGGCAGCTCCTTGGCTGGCAACCACTGGGCGGGCACCAGGTGCGCCAGCCCGTCGTTGGTGTTGAACCGCTCGTCGAAAAGCACCACGGTGCCATCGGAGTGCGCCGGATCAGCGTTGGGATACAGCTTGCCGGTGCCACCGAGGTTGTCGTAGGACAGGTTCGCGTAGTTGGGCATCAGGCTGACCAGCTCGTCGAACACCTCGCGCGGGCCGCTGTAGTGCCAGTCCAGCCCGAGTCGCTGGGCAAGTTCCTGCACGATCTCCCAGTCCACCCGGGCCTGCCCGGGGGGATCGAGCACCTTACGGCCGAGCTGCACCCGCCGGTCGGTGTTGGTGAAGGTGCCGTCTTTCTCCAGGTAGGACGACGCGGGCAGCACCACGTCGGCGAACTCGGCGGTCTCGGTGAGAAAGATGTCCTGCACCACCAGGAACTCCAGCGCGGACAGTGCCTTGCGGACCTTGTTGATGTTCGGGTCAGACAGGAACGGGTTCTCCCCGAGCATGTACATCCCGCGTACCCCGCCCACCAGCGCGGAGCCGATGATCTCGGTGACGGTGAGACCCTTCTCCGGATCGAGCCCGCTAACCCCCCACGCCTTCTCGAACCGCGACCGCACCTCAGCGGAGTCGGCCTTCTGGTAATCCGGGTAGAACATCGGGATCAGACCGACGTCGGACGCGCCCTGCACGTTGTTCTGCCCGCGCAACGGATGCAGCCCGCTGCCGGGCTTGCCCACGTTCCCGGTAATCGCACACATCGCGATGAGGCAGCGGGCGTTGTCGGTGCCGGTAGTGTGCTGGGAGATCCCCATTCCCCAGAAGATGATCCCAGCGCGGGCATTACCCCATACCTGGGCCACCTCGGTGATGGCGTCCGCTTCGATGCCGGTGATCTGAGCGGCGCGCTGCGCCGGGTAGTCGGCGACGGTGCGGGCCAGTTCGTCGTAGTTCGACGTCCGATTCGCGATGTAGTCGCGGTCGATCAGCCCCAGGCGGATGATCTCGTGCATCACGCCGTTGTAGAACGCCACATCGGTGCCCGGCTTGAGCTGGCAGTAGATATCGGCGTGGTCAGCGACCCGGTCCGCCCGCGGATCGATATAAATGATCTTTGTTCCGCGGCGGCGGGCCTGTTTAAAGAACGAGCTCGCGACGGGATGGTTGGCAGTGGCATTGCTGCCAGTGATGATCACGACATCAGCGTTGACCACGTCGCCGTAGGTGGTAGACACCGCGCCGGAGCCGATCCCCTCGAACAGTGCGGCCACCGACGAGGCATGGCACAGCCGGGTGCAGTGGTCAATGTTATTAGTGCGGAAACGAGTGCGGATCAGCTTTTGGAAGAGGTAGGCCTCTTCGTTTGAGCACTTCGCCGAGCCGAACCCGGCGATCACGCCTGGGCCGCCCGCAGCATGGATTTCGGTGAGCCGCCGGGCCGTCAGCTCCAGCGCCTCATCCCAGCTGGCCTCCCGGAAATGCGGCAACACCTCGTCGTAATCCACCAGACCACCTGGCTTGCGACGCTTCTCGCCCTTCACGTCGGAAGACAGGGCGCCCTTGGGGTAGGAGCCTTCCCGGCGGATCAGCGGCACAGTGAGGCGCTGCGTCGACGCCGCGTAATCCCAGCCGTAGCGGCCCTTCACACACAGCCGGCCCTTCGATCCGGGCTGGTCACGGCCCTCGGCGTAGGCGATCGCGCCGCGTTCGCGGTCGACCTGGTAGGTCAGCGCGCAGCCCACCCCGCAGTACGGGCAGACGGTCTGCACGGCGTCAAGCTCGGCGCGGGGACGGATCGGGATGTTGTGGAGCGGCTTGTTGGTCAGCGCCCCGGTGGGGCACGCGGCGACGCACTCGCCGCAGGTCACGCAGGAGGAGGCACCCATCGGGTCGTTGAGATCAAAGGAGATCCGGGTGCGGTAGCCCTTACCGGAGCGGCCGATCACGTCGTTGCCCTGGATGTCGTCGCAGGCCCGGGTGCAGCGGTCGCACAGGATGCAGGCGTCGTGGTCGACGGCGATCACCGGGTTGGAGGTGTCGGTGCCGCGGCCGGAGCCGCAGGGCAGCGCGGTGGTCTCCCGGGACACGCCGTAGCGGTCCGCCAGTGCGAGCAGCATGTTGTCGCCGGTGGTGGTCTGCTTGGGGTCGGCGACGCGCGGCGGCTGATCGGCGATCAGCAGTTCCGTCAGGGTGGCGCGGCTGCGTTCGAGCTCCGCTGTGCTGGTCTGCACCACCATGCCGTTTTCGCAGGGCCGCACGCACGCGGCGGCGAAGACCCGGGCGCCGGTATCCACGACGCACATCCGGCAGACCCCGACCGGGTCGTACCGGTCGTCGTGGCACAGCACCGGGATGTCGATGCCGAGCCGGCGCGCCGCATGGTAGATCGTGGTGCCCTCGGGCACGGTGATCTCCCGCCCGTCAACATTGATAGTGACGCTCACAGCGGCGCTCCTTCCATCAGCATCAGGTCCTCGAGCGCCCTTCCGTCGGGCCGGCCGTCGTGGTCCAGGCCTCGGATCGCGTAGTAGCCGTCGATCATTTCCCGGAGCCGGGCCGGCGTAAGGGTGGCGTCGCGCCCGGAGCCGAGCCGGACCGGCTCGCTCAGCAACCTGCCCGGCAACCAGTCGTCGGCCGGGACCCACCCCTCGCGCAGGTTGAACATCCGCTTGGCGAGCACGATCCGGCGTGCGGTGGCGCGCAGCTCAGCGGCGTCGATGTCCCAGCCGGTGACGACCCGCAGCAGTTCGGCCCATTCCCGGTACGGCTCATCGAACACCCCGCGCAGGAATTTGCAGAGGATCATCGAGTCCATCACGGCGGCCCGGTCCTCGGTGGCGACCGCGGCGGTCACCTGGGCGTCCCCGCCGGCCAGCCGGTCGTAGTCACCCGACAGGTCGGCCTCGTAGGCGCCGGAGCGGTTGTGGTCGGCGCCGCGGGCGTTGACCGCCAGGCCCAGCGCCATGCCCTGCAGGGTGCGGGGCTCGTATCCCGGCATTTCCATGCCTTTGACGTGCGGAGCGAACTCCTCCGAACCACCACCTACCACCGCGGCAGCGCGCCGGGATCCCTGGGCGAGCAGGGCGCCCAGCCCTTCGCCGCTGCCGATCTCGCCCAGCGCCCGCAACAACGCCGCACCGTCGCCGAAGCGCAGCCACGGCGCGTCGAGCAATCCCCGCTCCGCGCACTCCATCGCCCACGCGATAGTGCCACCGGCGGAGATGGTGTCCAGGCCGAGCTCGTCGCAGCGAGCGGAAGCGGCTAGCACGTCGTCGGGGTCGGACACCCCGCACATCGGACCCAGCGCGAAGACGTTCTCGTATTCGACCCTGGCCGTCTGACCGTTGCGTCCGCGGTAAATGTGCTCGCAGCCGATGCTGCATGACGCGCATCCGCTGCGAGTCGCGCTTCTAAGCTCGTGCAGCTCCTCGGCGGCCAGCTTGGGCGCGTCGACGAAGGTGGCGCCGGTGAAGTTCCGGGTGGGCAGGGTGGAGATCGCGTTGAAAGCCAGCAGGTTGGCCAGCGTGCCGAGCTCCCGGTACTTCGCGGTGGCCGGTCCGAATGAGCGTGCGCGCAGGTCGCGGGCGGCAGCCAGCACGCCGTCGGGGTCGGCGGGACCGATCTTCGTGGCGGCCCGCACCGCGACCGCTTTGATGTTCTTCGCGCCGAGCACCGCGCCGAGCCCACCGCGTCCGGCGTGGCGCCCGTCATGCGAGATCGTCGCGTAGCGCACTCCACGCTCCCCCGCCGGTCCGATCGCGGCGATCCGCCAGCCCCGACCCAGCCTGCGCTTCAGCACCTCCTCGGTCTCAGCGGCGGGCCGGCCCCAGGTGTCTCCCGCCGCGACCAACCGGGCGCCTCCGCCGTCGACGAGCAGCACCGACGGGATGGCGGCCCGGCCGGTGAGCACGATCGCGTCGTGGCCGGTGAGCTTGCCCGAGATGGCGAACTGGCTCGACGCCAGCGCGTCGTTGAGCATCCCCGTCAACGGCGATTTGGCGACGACGGCGAACTTGGCGCTGGTCGTCAACGGCGTGCCGACCAGCGGCGAGAACACGAACACCAGCGGCGCCTGCGCGCTGCATGGGTCGGCCCGAGGCTCGGCGAGCCGGTGCAGTAGCCACGCGCCCAGGCCCACACCACCCAGGTAGGCGCGCAACACCGCCTCGTCGAGCGGCAAGGTCGTCGCATCCGGCCCGGTGACATCCACGATCAGCGCCTTGCCGGCGTATCCCCCGGGCGGCCTGGTCACCGGGTTCACCCGCCTGCGTCCGCGGACAGAAAGGCGACGGTGTCCCCGGTGGTCAGCGGGACATCACCGTCGCGGCTGATCTGGTCGCCGTTGAGCGCCGCGATGACGTGGCGGTCCAGGGTCAGACCTACCGCCGTGGCGGCGGCGGACAGTGTGGCGGCGCGTACGGTCTGCGGACCCCGGTGGCCGTTGCCCGCCAGCGCACCGTAGCGCTGCACCGTGACTTGCGGAGCGGGTTGGCACCTCGCGGCGCGGTAGTCGGCCGGGGAGTTGACATTGACCACCGATTCCAGCGCTGGGTCGGCTGCGGCCAGCACCGGGTCTTCGAGGAGCGCAGCGTCGTCAATTCGGAGCGTGCGGCAATGCTCGTGGCGGAACAGAAAGGCCGGCCGCCGATCGCCAGCTGCGATCAGGTCGGTGATCAGTGGCGCGAGGGTGACCCGGTAGGCGGCAGCGAGCGGCTGCGGGTAACCGCGGGCGACCGGGAGCACGACGTCGAACTCGTCAGTGAGCGCGCTGAGCACTCGGCGGACGAACGCGGGATGGAGGAACGGCAGGTCGGTTGAGCACACGAAGGCGGCCTGCGCCCGGCCAGCCAGCGCTGCCAATCCGGCGGCGATGCCCTGCAGCGGACCCAGACCCTGTTCAGGGTCCTCCACGATCTCTACTTGCGCAGGCAGCTGCGGCAATGGCTGGCCTGCGGCGCGGACCACCAGCAACGGCCCGTCAACCGAGCGCGCGAGAACTCCCAGGGTGCGGCGCAGCAGGGTGGATCCGTGCCACTCCAGCTCGGCCTTCGGCTGGCCCATCCGCGACGAACGGCCACCCGCCAGCACCACGCCAGCCGTCCCGTGCCCCATGCGCCCGATCGTAACCCGCCCACCGGCATGCGTTCTGGATGCAGACTGCGCTGATCAGTACCCGAATTACCCCAGTCTGTATCCAGAACGAGATGGGCTTAGTCGGCGAACCAGGCAGCTACTGAGATACGATCGCTTCGAAGGTCTGCTCAGCGTTCGAGGTTGTCGCGCACGTGGCCGTCGTCAATGTCGATTTATTCGTAGATCAGCACGTTGCGGAATCCGACCGCCCTGGCCACTGCCTCAGCCGTCGGGACAAGCACGCCGCGCCGCGCCGCACACCGAGCGCACGCACCGCATCGGCGTTGGATTCCACGATTCGCCAGCCTTCCGACGCGATGATGTGGTGCGCGATGCGGGCACAGCCCTCGATGGTGGTAGTACTTCACCGCCGCAAGCCGAGTGGGATCGTCGAGCAGATCGCCCGCGGGGGCGGTACCCGGCCAAGGCCTTCAGGACCCGGCTCGGTCGAGCCGTTCCGGATCAACCACCGGGCGCTCCGCGGGCAGACTCGATCCGTCGCTCGCGGAGCGCCGGGATTTCATCCAGGTAGCGCAGCCGGGTATCGGCCTGCCACCGGACCCTCGCCTCGGGATCATCATCGAAGAGCAAGCGACCCTCCTGAGCTATCCGACCAGCGAGCCACAGTGGTGCGCTATCGAGTACGACCAGGTCCACGCCGATGGGAAGATCCACCTCCCAGGATGCCGGAGGTTGGACTCCCCACCAGGCGGCCACATCCAGATCGCTGTCCGGGCGCGGGCGCCCGCGTACCCGGCTGCCGTGGACGAACGCAAACCGCGCACCTGCCGCACGGAGCATCTCCGCTACTGGCTGCTCCTGGGCGATCACGACGATCAGTGTGACAGCGTTGTGCTAACCGATCGAGTCCGAGGCGAAGCTGCTTCTCCTGCGAAGCTGCTTCTCCTGCGAAGCTGCTTCTCCTGCCAAGCTGTTCGCTGCGTGCCGCCGGGCGGCCAGATGAGCAGGGGACCAGTCCGGCCGCACTCACAGCGCGGAACGTAAGAAGGACTATCGCAGCGTGGAGATGTGCCCGGTGGTGGAGTACGGACGGGCGTTGGGGCGACGGTCGTAGCGTCTGCGGCGCCAGCGGGTTGACTCGAGAAGTGCCTGTCGCTCGGCGGCTTGTGAGTGATCTGGCGCGCCTGGACGCCGCCGGTTGCCCGGCGCTGGCAGATCGCGCGCATTTCGCTGCCTGCGCTGGCGCCGCGCCGATCGAAGCCAGCAGCGGCGCGATTCAGCGACACCGGCTATCCGCAACGGCAACCGCCAGCTCAACGGCACTCTACATACCGTTGCGATCACCCAAATCGCGCAGCCAGGTCCTGGCCGCGAGCTCTCCCCGCGCAAACTCGCCGCAGGCAAAACCGCTGGCGAAGCCCGTCGAGCCTATAAACGCCACCTGGCCAATATCATCTATGCCCGGCTCGTGACGACAACCAACGAGGCGTTAGCGGGCCCGGGAGGACACATGAGGGCGACTCTGCAATCCAGCGCGGCTAGCCCAACCTCGACGACCAGCACTTCGGAGAAGTCACTTCCCGGGCCCGCCGCACACCCTAGACGCCCAACCGCTTGACACACAGAGGCATCACTCTGGGCAACTTCTGGCCCAAAGTTGCCCCTCCGGCAACTTCCAGCGGGTTCATCATCCCTTGCGTGGGGTCGGAGGGCCTGACGGGCCAAGCTGGTCTGGCCGTTGCGACTCACCCGACGGGCCAACCTTCTCCGGCCGCTCATCTTCACCCGACGGGCCAACCTTCTCCGGCCGCTCATCTTCACCCGACGGGCCAACCTTCTCCGGCCGCTCGTCTTCACCCGACGGGCCAACCTTCTCCGGCCGCTGCACCTCACCCGATGGACCAACCTTCTCCGGCCGCTGCACCTCTTCTGGTGGCGGACCCACATCTGGCAACGTCGGCTGAGATAGCGGACCGCTCGCATGCGGTTGCGCGGGATCCCAGTGGTTGACGACGATCCGTTGTGACCGGAAAGGGGGTTTCGGCGTGCCCCGACGTAGTGGTTGCACCTTCAGCTGGATCATGGTTGGCGGCGGGGTACTACCGCAGGCGCATGGCACCGGGAAACGGCCCCCGTCATCCGCCCGGTCTTCCGTACCAGCCGTTTTCTGGATGGGCGCGCCCGTACTACCGACGTTTCCGCCCACCATTGTGGGTCGGCCAAGCGATGGAACAACGGGCTTGGCGCTTACGGTGCCACCCGTTTCAAGGTAGATCTGACCGTCTGACTGGCCTCGTTGTTGGCGAATGACCAATGAGGTCAGCACACCCACGGTGAGCGCAGCGGCCACTAGCGACACCACCAAGATCTGCTGTGAGTGCAACCAGCGAATGTTCATTGCACGGCTCCCCAGCTTGGTACAGCGTCCCAGTAAGCCGGGCCGAAACGGATATCTTCAGTGGTCTCGTCAATGTGCTGATTGGTAAAAACACCCTCAATAGGTGCCGCCCCCGACCGGGAGCTACCCTAGATCGTCTTCCCAGGTGGTGTCAAGGCGTCACATGCAGACCACGCACCGTTGCGGCTATGAACGAAGCTACGCGACCGTCTCGATGAGCGCGCCATGGCCGACCCCATCGCCGCCTCTAGCGGATAGGCGCGCCAGCGCCGCCTCCCTCGCCGCTGCCCACGGCTGGAGTCTCACGAGTGTCAAGCACCTGCACATCGCCGGTGTCCGCCCACTCGGCGAGTTACGAAGGCAACGCCGGCCGCGACGCATCCCTAGCCACTCATGCCCCGCATTCACTGCGCACACAGCAGGAGAGGATATTGCACCCAAAGACTCACCCGGCACGACTAAGCTCGGACCAGCGGCCAGCCGTTCTCGCGGCGCCGACAGCAGCGGATGATACGGCACTTGCAATTTCCGGACGACAAGCGCGGGCTGAGCCAATGCGTCGTCACCCTGCCCGAGGCGTCAAAGTCCGCTTTCGCCGGATTTCATTTCCCGTCGAATTATGGTGCCGGTGCATTGGTACCTGCGCTATAGCCTGTGGTATCGGGACGTGGAGGAGCTGCTCGCCGAGCGGGGTATCGAGGTGGATATCGACGCAGGCACCAATCGTTGCTCAACGTCCCCTAGTGCCCGGCCACGAACCTGCGGAGCGGACGCCGCGGCGAGATATTCCGATCCTGCACCTCCCCCAGCTCAGGGTTTCGCGATGAGCGGGAGACGACATCGTGGTCATCAGCCCATGTACGCAGGTATTACGCGACTACCGCTTAGTTCTCCGGTCCGTTGTCCCCAGTTCACCTCAATCGCACAGACAATCCCTTTTGAACGTCTCATTGGTCTCGTCCGGCTCCTCCCTCAGAAGCCGTGTCCATCAGGAACCTAATTGTGAGACGCCTGGTCGCGCGGACACGGATTTCGGACACGTGGTGTTGCGGGTGCGGGCCGTGGCGGTCGTGCTCGGTCACGGGCCCGCCCACTGCCGCCATGCGCATGCACGAGCCGGGCTCACCCCATGCCCGTGGCGGCAAGTGGGCTGCCGATCCGCTCCGAACTCCAGCGGGGCTCTTCGACGGTGCCGTAAGAGGATCCCGCTGTAGGACGGCGTCCGCGTCTCGGGACCCCATGAACGGACGCCAATCGACGGCTGCAGAGGCGCTGCACTCGGAGCCACGCGGTGCTACGGGGGTTCCTGGCTGTGGCTGACGCTCGTCGCGTTCAGGTCAGCGGGCGTTGTATTCCTCGTCGGTGACGTGGTCGCCCCACTCGGTCTCCGGCCCCTTACCCTCGCCGGGGCCTTCCCACATGGCGAGGTGGATCATGAAGTGGTCCGGGGCGGCGCCGTGCCAGTGCCACTCACCCGGCGGGGTGTAGATGGTGTCGCTGGGCCGGATTTCGATGACTTTGCCGCCACGGGACTGGACCAGCCCGATTCCGTCGGTGACGTGCAACGTCTGCCCGACCGCGTGGCAGTGCCAAGCGGTGCGGGCATATGGTGCGAAGCGCACGGTGTTGACGCGCATGCGCGAGGGCTCCTCGCCCTTGGCGATGACGTCGAACCAGACGTCACCGGTGAACATCTCGGCCGGCCCCTTGGTGCTCGGCTGCTTGGGCAGGATCTCCAACTGTTCCTCCCTGGTGGTGTGGTGCCTGTGGCGGCGCCTCCGCACGGCGTCGAGATCGATCCTCGCGCTCACCGTGTTGACGATGTGGTCGAATGAACCGGCTAGCTTCTCGAAGGTGCCCGGCCGTAAGCGTTAACGGTGAGCGCTTCTCTCCGGTGTTGTGTGGAACTGGGTGGGATGGATGGTTCTCGGCCGGAGGGCCCGTCACCGGGGCACGAGTTTGATCGTCGCGGCTCGGGCCTGGGGACTGATGATGGCGTCGATGATGTGAGCGGCGTAGCGGCGGTAGCGGTGCGAGGCGCAGCGCGGTGTAGTGCTGGGCGTGCCGCAACACCGGCGCGTCATCGGCGTCTCGCCGTTGACGCGCTGGACTCCGAGGTGTTCCTCGTACTCGCGGCGCCGCCGGTTGACGACCTCCGGGTCTGTGCCGAGGCCAGCGGCGACCTGCGCCAGCTCTGCGAGCGTCTCCTCGGTGGCGAGAATCTCCGCGAGGTGGCGTTCCTGCTCCGCGGGCGGGCATCACCTGGCCGCCACCCGAGGAGACGGCGCTGCGTGAAGTGGTCCACCGCTACAAACCTAACCGAGTCAGCGCACTCTCATGCTTGATATGCCGAGCGCGCGCTGCGTCGTCCGCGGCCGCCGCGCTCCAGCCTGCGGATCTACGTCTCGGTTCGCATAGCCTCTTAGGTCAACACTGACGCTCGGCCAACATCGCGTCGATCCGCTTAACCACCACATCAGAGTGCACCGGGAACGAATTCTCGCTGAGTGCACCGATACCGCGCAGTTGCACCGTCAATCGTGACTCGTGCACGGGCGGTTGCCCAGGCACGTGGTGGTCGGGCTCGATGTCAGCCACTGGATACGCCTCGCCGGTCCATACGGTGTTGTCGGGAAAGTGAAGCTCGACGGGCAGATCCTTGCCCTGCCAGTCCCGCTCCTCCGATACATCGCGGGTGCTGACCGACCAGCTCACCAGGGGGACGGCTCCTTGAGTGACCTCCAGTTCGCCTGGCCTGAGTGGGCCATCGGCGATGCGGCACAGCACCTCGATGATCATGGCCTACCTCCCTTATCAATGGTCCCATCCTGCCTTACACCGTTCGTGTTTCTACGTTCAGGGCGTATCGGCCAGCGGTCGGCTGGAATGGATAGTTGGCGTGGCAGACTTCGGGCCGTCGTTCTCGCACCGCGCGGGGCACACGATGGCGTCCGTGGAACGGACATCAGGGAGGAACTGCTGGGCAGGAACTGGTGGGCACGCTCAGTTACGTTGATGGATGACCTACGCGGGCAGGCGGGGTTGATGCGTCGCCGCCCTGCCCAGATTGCCAGCACCAAGGTCTGGGTTCGTTGGGGGTATAGAGGTCGATCACGTGACCATCTGCCAGTGGATACAAAGGGCCGGTCCAGCAGTGCCGAC
>JAODNG010000216.1 GCA_025465385.1 Pseudonocardiales bacterium | reverse complement strand
GAGCCCGGGGCGGCGGCTTACGTGAGCGTCGCCGCCCCGGATGCCGATTAGGGCTCCTGATGAGCGGTAATCGGCTGGAGGCCCGAGCGGTCGGATAGTTACTGCTGCGTGCGCAGCTGGACATGGCGCGCAGCGCCTAGCTGTTGGGACGACGTCGTACGCTTCGCAAAATGAAGCAACGAGCCTGTTTGACGCCACTCGGCGCGGTGATGCGCGGCGCGGCGGCCGGAGCGGTCGGCACCATCGCGATGGACCTACTCTGGTTCTCCCGGTACCGGCACAACGGCGGCGATGGTCGGTTCGTCGATTGGGAGTCTTCGGTTGGCCTCAGCAGCTGGGACGAAGCTCCCGCCCCGGCCCAGTTCGGCAGACGCCTGATACAGGGGGTCCTCCAGCGGGACTTGCCGCCCGAGCGGGCCCGCCTCCTGAACAACATCGTGCACTGGGCGACCGGGGTGGGGTGGAGTGCCGCATTCGGCTTGGTGAGCGGCTCCCTCCCGAATCGTCGCAGCTGGCATGGGCTGATTTTGGGAGCAGGCGTGTGGGCACAGTCCTATGCGGTACTCGTGCCGGCGAAGCTCTACAAGCCGATGTGGGAATACGACGCGGAGACGCTGTGGAAGGACCTCAGCGCCCATCTCGTCTACGGTCTCTCGACCGCCACGGTGTTCCGCGTGCTCGCGGGGAGCTGATCAACACCCCGCTCTCAAGAAGTACGCGGTCGCTGCCTCATTGTGCTGCTGCTTTCCGGTCGAGCCGGCGACGCGACGTCCTCAGACCGGGCAAGGCTGTGCAACCGCCATGCCAAGGCCAGCAGCAGGATGCCTGAAACCAAGGCGTAGGCGCCGAGCATGATGGTGAGCACGAGAGCGCCCGACACGGGCCAGAGCAACAACAAGACACCTGCGATGACGCCGGCGAGCCCGGCGAGGGCCATGAGGGCCTCTCCACGGATCAGCTTTCGGAGCCGGACCGCCAGAACGATCTCGGCGACGCCAACACCGATGAGCAAGACGGCGGCCACGATAGTGAGTACCACCACCGTGATCACCGGCATTAGCACGGTAACTACTGCCGCAGCGATCCCGAGCAGCCCCGCCAGCAGCGACGGGACCCAGTCACGCCAGTCCGCGTGTGCTCGCCCATGCCGGAAGGCGTTGATCAGCAGCGAGATGCCATCCAGCAGGGCCCACACCCCGAACAGCAGCGCGAGCGCAAGGACAGTGATGCCCGGCCAGATCAGAGCGAAGATTCCGAACAGGATCGCCAGCGCACCGCGCGCTGCCATGACCGGCCACAACTTCTTTGGATCGATGATCAGGATGGTCCCGGTCGCGGTCGCTCCGGGAACACCTCCGTCACTGTGAGACATCGCGTGCTCCTTGAAAGTCCAGATCAGTGGACTCGTTGGGGTAGGGGGTTGATGTGCCGATCAGCAAACGGCACGTTCTGGCCGGATCGGATACGGGCTGCCATGCTGTGCGGTCGCCTCCAGCGGTAGGGGATGAAGCGCCGCGTTACTTGCTTTCCGGGCATTGGGCGGTGGCACACGGCGCAGGACTGCGCCCCGTCGCCCGCGTTTAGCTCGGCCGCCCCTGGTCGCTGATTTCCAGATGTGCACCGCGGATCTCCTCCACCTTCACCGGCGATCCGTATGCGACCCCACTCTGGCAAGGGCTCAAGGCCTCCACTTCGGCCTGAGGGTGCAATTCTTGTCACGATGTTCCGTCCGTCGGAGCAACCGGCGAGCGGCGCGGCGATCAACAGGCCGGTTGGGGTTCCGACGCAGCGTGGACCTGATGGGGTGAACCAGTCCGGCGAGATTGCACCTTGGGGACGGTTCGGTGCTTCAGCCGAGCTGCCACGCTGGGTCGGCAGCTCAGGCTTCCCGGGCCGGCGGTAAGCGCTTCGAGGTATAGGAGGTGACGGGCATGTCCCGTCCGGCGGGTGTTCCGGTGTTCGAGAGGTTCTTTCGAGTGATCGCGAGCATCCAGATCGACAGGAGCGACGTGCGGCGATTCCGTGACTTCGTTGACCAGCAGATCGATGACATCGCCATCTCTGGGCGCAACTCGGCCAGGTGGAACGGACGGGACGTCATCGCGCCGCAGGACCTGCCGATTACCAGAGGCCTGCAGGAACGGATGCGCGAGTTCGACAAGCTCGAGGAGGCCGAGGAGATCCGTGAGTTGTTGCGCCAGGATGTGCGACGGCCTCCGGCGGAGGTCACCTTCGCAGAAGAAACCGAGCAGTTGCTGCCGGAGGTATTCGGTGGGCTAAGCGTCGCGCTTGCCCGGTCGTTCCGGGTGATCGACCCGACATTGGCGAACCCGGGGACCGCGCACTGGGAACGGGCTTTCGAAATGTTCAGGCTAGTATTCTGATGATCGATCCGCGCTTCTTCGGCATCCACCAGCGCGGTCCGCTGGTGACCGAGTCAGCGGTTCAGGACGCAGACGTGATTACGTCGGCGGAGCTGTTACGCCAGCCCGACGAGGCATACCAATTCGATGTGCAGGGCTTCGTCCGCGGGCCGCTGAGCGTCGAGCACGCCTGCTGCACCGACGGGGCCAGGGTGCGGGTGCCCAGCGACGAGGCGGCCTATGTGATCAGCTTCCCGGTGCGTGGGGCAATGCTAGCGGTGCATCGGGGCCGTGACATCGACCTCGGCCCCGGGAGCGCGGTGGTGTCCCAGCCGCCCGCCGAGTTGGTGATGACCACCGGCGACGACTTCGGCGTCTTTGTCGTGCGGGTTGACGCCGCTGCGCTGGAGGACGCGTTGGAGGCTCAACTGGGATTTCCGGTGCGCCGGCCGCTGCCGGTGGCCGCGACCCTAGACCTGGGCACCGCGGCAGGCCGGGAATGGTCCGCGTTGGTCTGTCACGTCTTCCACGGTGCCGTGCCGGGCGGCATCCTGGGCAATCCGTTGATCGCCGAGCCGCTGCAGGACTCGCTGTTCGACGGGTTGCTCCGGGCGATCGACCACCCGTACCGGGAAGCCTTGGATGCACCCGTGCCCTCGTGGGGGCCGCGCACGGTGTGCCGCGGCGTCGACGCGATCGAGGCCTTTCCGCATCGGCCGTTCACCATGGCCGCACTCGCGGCAGACGCCGGAGTGAACGTAGGCGTGCTTGAGGAGTGCTGGCGGCGGCACCGGGGCGTCCGGCCCATGCGGTACCTGCAGGGAGTGCGGCTGGCCCGTGCACACCTCGACCTCGAGGAGCACGCGCCAGGGGAGACAACGGTCGCCGCTACGGCATCTCAGTGGGGCTTCGCACGGCCCACGCGGTTTGCGACCTGCTACGCCGGGCGCTACGGCCTGCTCCCTGGCCAGACGCTGCGCGGGCCAGCGTATGCATGAGGGACGAGCAGGTACCGGTTTTGGCGTCATCACGGTGAGCGCTGCAGAACGGTTTCCCACAGGCCTCAGGCCGCGACGCTGGCTGAACCGCCCAGACCACGGCGCTGGGTTGCCCTGTCGGGACGAATCGGTGTGCCCACATTGTGGCCGCGGGTTGGTGCGGGCTGCCCTGCGTTTGTCCTAGCCTGGGACACGATTTCCCGGGCGGTCAGTAACGTCCCAGGTGAGTCCGCGCATCCGCTGTGCATTGACGTTCTCGTCGAAGAAAACGCGTCCAGCGGAGTGCAGCCAACGGATCCCGCCATCCGGATGCACGATGCGGTGATCGGCGGTGTAGGGATCCCCGGTCGTGAGGCTGCGCCGGATTGCCTTCTCTACGGCCGCTCGATCGCCAACGGACAAGCGCTGCAAGGCGGTCCTCAGGTGCTCCGCTGGCCCGGCTGGAATCTGGTAGATCTCGAACATGCCGCCCGACAAGGTGACGGTGTCGGTGGGAATGTGCCAATCCCAGGAGCCGACTAAGACGCGTTTGCCGGTGACCATCGGTTCGTGGTCGCTGATGTCCACGCCGACCAGGTAGATGAGCTGCTCTTCTGGATCCGAGCGGAGGTCCCAGCGGATACGTCGATAGGTGCCGTCTCGGCGCAGCATCCGAACCTCGTGGCCGAACACATGCCCAGGCCCACTCAGCAGCATCCGCTGGCGGGCCTCCACAGACCGGTCCTGATCATCCGGGTGCAACAGCTCCCAGTACGGAACCGACGACAACTCCTCGACTGACCACCCCAGCGCAACCTGATAGGCCGGGTTGATCGACACCGCATATCCGTCGAAGTCCCAAACACCCGTCATGGTCGAAGACGGACTCACCCGCATTGGATCCGACACCTTCGGGGCGGGAGTGAGATCGCCTGAGAACTCAACCGGTTGCTCATTGTCAGTCACGATCACGGGCTCGGCTCCCTCTTCGGGCTCTATCCATACTTCCCGGAAGTGCGTTGGCTCAGGGTAGACGCCTGCGGATCTACGGGTAGTACCTAACAGGTTGAAGTGCCTGGCGCCGTCTCGTCCCGGCAGGCCGAGGCGGCCGCTTAATGACGCCGCTCGCAGCGATGCGGTGGGGGCTCTTGAGGCGCAAGGAAGTCACAAACAAGTGCAGGGGTGACACCCGTCGGTAAGGGCTGAGCCGCAGTGCGGTTGTTGCTCTGTCAGAGCAACGCGGCAGTCTCTCCGTGGTGTCACCGGGCCGATGCATCCACCTTTTCCCGTGCGCAGGATGAGGCGGTCATGACGGTGAGGGGGCCCATGAGATGTATGGCGAGGCCAGACGTCGAGGTGCTCCGCGGGTATCCAGGCTCGCCCATAACGGTCCCTATCCTGGCGATTCAGCCGATGAGCATCGCTGTGCAACAAGTCGGGCTCAACGCCACGGTCCTGCGAGTGTGCGGGGAGGTGGATCTGCTCACCGCACCGATGCTGCAGGCTGAGGTGGACAAGCAGCTCATGCTGCCCCGGTTAATCGTGGTTATCGATCTGTCCGGGACCACCTTTTTCGGCGTGAGCGGCGTCGCGGTGCTGCTCGAAATCCGCGACCAGGTCGCCCACACCGCAACCTCACTGCGGCTAGTACAGCGCAGTCGTGCGGCAGCCAAGCCGCTCGAACTGCTGCACCTCAGCGGCCTGTTTCTGACCTATACCCACCTCGCCGACACCCTCGGTGCCTGAACGAATAGATCTGTGGGCCCATGAACGCCGCGCTTCCCGTGATCACCAGACCGTCCCCGGCTAGCTCCCGCCCGGCAAGGGGTTCTCAGCTCCTGGCATACCTGCAGACGACCGATCACAAGCAAATCGGCAAGCTGTATCTGGTCACCTCGTTCGGGTTTTTCATGGTGGCCGGTCTGATGGCCATGCTGATGCGCGCGGAACTGGCCCGCCCGGGGTTACAGTTCCTGTCTACCGAGCAGTACAACCAGCTGTTCACCGAGCACGGCACAATCATGCTGCTGCTGTATGCGACACCGACAGTGTTTGCTTTCGCGAACCTCGTACTGCCGTTGCAGATCGGCGCTCCGGACGTCGCCTTTCCCCGGCTCAACGCCTTCTCCTACTGGCTATTCTTATTCGGCGGTCTGATTGTGCTGTCCGGGTTCCTCATACCGGCCGGTGCACCGGATTTCGGCTGGACTGCGTATACTCCACTGTCTGACGCCACGTACTCCCCTGGTGTCGGCGGGGACCTGTGGATCATGGGACTGGTGCTATCCGGTCTGGGTACCATCCTGGCCGCCGTCAACATGATCACCACGGTGGTGTGCCTGCGCGCGCCCGGGATGACCATGTGGCGGATGCCGATCTTCACGTGGAACCTCCTGTTCACCAGCGTGCTGGTGATCCTGGCATTCCCGATCTTGACCGCGGCGCTCCTCGGGCTGGAGACTGATCGACGGCTTGGGGCGCACGTGTACGACCCCGCCCACGGCGGCCCGATTCTGTGGCAGCACCTGTTCTGGTTCTTCGGCCACCCCGAGGTCTACATCGTTGCGCTGCCGTTCTTCGGTATCGTGTCGGAGATCTTCCCGGTGTTCAGCCGCAAGCCACTGTTCGGTTACAAGGGCGTGGTCTTTGCGACGATTGCGATCACCGGACTGTCGATGCTGGTATGGGCTCACCACATGTACGCCACGGGTGCCGTGCTCCTGCCTTACTTCGCATTGAACACTCTGTGGATTGCGATTCCCACAGGTATCAAGTTCTTCAACTGGATCGGTACCATGTGGCATGGGCAACTGACCTTCGAGACCCCGATGCTGTTCTCGGTCGGTTTTCTGGTGACTTTCTTACTCGGGGGTCTGACCGGGGCCCTACTGGCCCTCCCGGCGGTCGACTGGCACGTTACCGACACTTACTTCGTGGTGGCCCACTTCCACTACGTGCTGTTCGGCACGATCGTGTTCGCCACCTACGCCGGCATTTACTTCTGGTTTCCGAAAATCACTGGCCGGATGCTCGACGAGCCCCTGGGGAAATTTCATTTCTGGGCCACGTTCATTGGCTTCCACCTCACATTCCTGGTGCACCATTGGCTCGGTGCCAGGGGCATGCCTCGCCGCTACGCCGATTACCTGCCCAGTGACGGATTCACCACGCTGAACATGGTCTCATCGATCGGCGCCTTCGTACTTGGCGCATCCGTGCTGCCGTTTCTGTGGAACGTGTTCCGCAGCTACCGCTACGGGGAGGTCGTCACCGTCGACGATCCATGGGGGTTCGGTAACTCCCTGGAGTGGGCAACCACCTGCCCGCCACCACGGCACAACTTCACCGAACTGCCCCGGATCCGCTCCGAGCGACCGGCCTTCGAACTGCACTACCCACACATGGCCGGTCGGATCCGCACCGAAGCGCACATCAGCGGCGCCGGCCACCCAGCCGCACCCTCGGGGATCACCGCACGTACCTTCCCGACGGAGCAGGCAGGAGGACCAGACCCCGATTCTCAGCAGCGCTGATGGCCCGGATTCGTCGCTAGCCAGCGGCATTACCCCACCACCACACGGGTGATCTCGGCGGCTCATCGAACAGCGAATCTTGACGGAGTCAGCGAGGTCGCAGCGTAGAACTGGAACTCTAACCCGCCCTGCTGGGACGAAACCGTGTGCCCGAATCGTGCTCGCAGGTTGGTGCGGGCCGCCTCTCGCCCGCAGGACGATCGGAGGGGCAGGGGCGGCAGAAGCAAGTAGTACCGAGAGGGGAATGAGCGTGGGTAGTAGTGATGGAACGCGTCGGTTGGTGGATGGGCTTGGGTGGTTCAGTTTGGGTTTGGGTAGTGCGCAGTTGGTGGCGCCGGGGGTGATGAATCGGTTGGTGGGTGCTGATGATGATGCGGTGAGTCGGGCGGTGCAGCGGTGGTTGGGTGGGGCTCGGGAGGTCGCGGCGGGTGTGGGGATTGAGTTGCGGCGTCGGCCGGTGAGGTGGTTGTGGGCTCGGGTGGCCGGGGATGTGTTGGATTTGACCATGTTGGGTGCGGTGTTGGGTAGTCCGCGGCGTGGTCGGGGGGGTCGGCGTCGGGCGGTGGTGGCTACGGCGGCGGTGGTGGGAGTGACGGTGGCTGATGTGGTTGCGGCGGTGCGGTTAAGTCGTGATGGCGGCGAGGGCGGGGAGCGAGATAAAGCGGTGGGTGGTATCGACGTGAAGGGCTATATCACGGTTAATCGGCCGGTGGGTGTGGTGTTTGCTTACTGGCAGGATGTGGAGAATCTTCCGCGGTTTATGGCGCATCTGCAGTCGGTGCGGTCGTTGGGTGGTGGTCGTTCGCGGTGGCGGGCGGCGGGCCCGGCTGGTGTTGAGGTGGAGTGGGACGCAGAGATCAGCGGTGAGCGGATTGATGAGTTCATTGCGTGGCGGTCGGTGGGTGCGGCCAGTGTGGACAATTCCGGGGAGGTGGAGTTTCGTGCGGCGCCGGGTGGGCGGGGTACTGAGATCCGGGTGCGGCTGACTTATCATCCGCCGGCGGGCAAGCTCGGGGCGACCGTGGCGAAGCTTTTCGGTGAGGCACCCGAGCAGCAGGTTCGGGATGACCTGCGGCGGTTTAAGCAGGTGTTGGAGACCGGTGAGGTGGTGCGTTCGGAGGGCTCTCCAGAGGGCCCGCGGGCTCGCCGGCAGGTGTTCCAGCGCCCGGCCCAGCCGGTCACCTCCTGACCTCCACACTGACGATCGATCGGAGCACCATCATGCGAGCGACTACGTGGATGGGCAAGACCCACGTCGAGGTCCAAGACGTGCCGGATCCGAAGATCCTCAATTCCCGGGACGCGATCGTGCAGATCACCTCGACGGCGATTTGCGGGTCGGATCTGCACCTGTACAACGGGTTCATCCCGACGATGCGTAAGGGCGATATTTTAGGTCATGAGTTCATGGGCGAGGTCGTCGAGACCGGACCGGCGGTGACCCGGTTGAAGGTCGGTGACCGAGTTGTGGTTCCGTTCCCGATCGCCTGCGGTCACTGTGGGGCTTGTGAACGCGGCCTGACCTCGGTGTGTGAGAACTCCAACCCGAACGCGGGAATGGCTGAGAAGATCATGGGCCGGTCGCCGTGCGGGATCTTCGGGTACTCCCACATGCTCGGTGGCTACCCCGGCGGGCAAGCCGAGTACGCCCGGGTGCCCTTCGCCGACGTCGGCCCACTAAAGATCGACGACGGTATCCCTGATGAGCAGGTGCTGTTCTTGTCCGACATCTTGCCCACCGGGTACATGGGCGCCGACATGTGCGACCTCACCCCGGGCGACGTCGTCGCGGTGTGGGGAGCTGGCCCGGTCGGGCAGTTCGCCATCGCCAGCGCCCGGCTGCTCGGCGCCGAACGGGTCATCGCGATCGACCGGTTCGGCTACCGGCTCCAGATGGCCAAAGACAAAGCCGGCGCCACCGACGTGATCAACTATGAGGAAACGTCGGTCCTGGAAACCCTCGACGAACTCACCGCCGGACGCGGACCCGACGCCTGCATCGACGCCGTCGGAATGGAATCACACATCGACGTCGGACCACTGCACGCCTATGACCGGGCCAAACAAGTCGTCCGAGCCGAAACCGACCGCCCCCACGCACTCCGCGAAGCCATCATGGCCTGCGCCAACGGCGGCGTGATCTCAGTCATCGGCGTCTACGGAGGATTCGTCGACAAATTCCCCATGGGGCCATTCATGAACAGATCCCTACGAATGCGCACCGGCCAATGCCACGTACACCGCTACATGGCCCCCCTCCTACAACGAATCCAAGCCGGCCAAATCGACCCCAGCTTCGTCATCACCCACCGCATGACACTCCAAGACGCCCCACGCGGCTACCAAATGTTCCGCGACAAACAAGACGACTGCGAAAAAATCGTCCTCTCACCCTGACCTACGGCGGATCCCAATTGCAGGAGAGACGATGCCACGGTCGCCCGATGGAAATCCAACCTTGCAGCCCGCAGCGTCGCGTGCTGAGCACAACAATTCTGTCGCCGAACTCCACACCGGCAGCGACCGAGCTCCGTTTGCGCCGCCGGGCACGCCGATCAGCCATCGGTCTCCATTCTTCATCGGCATGGCCGCGGCGGCGGGCATCGCAGTCGTCGCCGGATGCGTCGAACTAATCCTGGTCGCACGTGACGCGCTGGTGCTCATTGGGCTGGCTTTGTTCATCGCAATCGGTCTGGAGCCCGCCGTGGCGTGGCTCGTTCGGCACAAATTACGCCGGTGGGCTGCTGTGACGCTAGTGACCGCAGGATCCCTGGGTCTGATCCTCGGCTTCCTCGCCGCGGTGATCCCGCCGCTGGTTGCACAGGGCACAACGTTCGCCTCGCGGGCACCCGCGTATCTGCAGGGCATGTGGAACCGCAACGCCGTCGTCGCGAAACTCAATGAGCGGTTCCACCTACAGCAGAGCCTGGACCAGATGTTCAACGGCGGCACCACCAACATTGTCCATGGAGTGCTCGGCGCTGGGGCGATCGTGTTTAATGCGGTGGCCAGTATCGTCGCGGTCGTCGTGCTGACGGTGTACTTCCTCGCCTCCTTTCCCCAGCTGCGCAGCACGCTGTACCGGCTGATACCGAGGTCCCGTAGGCCGAGAGCAATCCTCATCGGCGACCGGATCTTCGCGCAAGTGGGGGCCTACGTACTGGGCAACGTGATCGTCTCGCTGATCGCGGGATTCCTTACCTTCATCTGGCTTCTGATCTTCGGAGTCCCCTACGCATTATTGCTGGCGATTATGGTCGCGCTGCTGGACCTGATCCCGGTTATCGGCTCCACTGTCGCTGGGGCCATCGTTTGCCTCGTCGCGCTGACAGTTTCTTTGCCGGTCACGCTTGCCACCGCGGCGTTCTTTGTCTGCTACCGGCTCCTGGAGGACCACCTGCTATTTCCAAAGATCATCGGCAGGGTTGTGGACGTACCTTCGGTAGTAACTGTCGTCGCGATACTGCTCGGCGGAGTGATCTTCGGAATCATCGGGGCACTGGTGGCTATCCCGATTGCGGCCGCCATCCTGCTCATCATGCAGGAGATACTCCTCCCCAGGCTGGACCGCGCCTGACGCCCGGGGCCGTCTCGGTTAACCGAGGCCGCAGCCCTGAGGTGCGCTTGGGCGCGAAGGTTTGCAATTGAGTCGTTGGCGTGGCTGTGGCTGTGCCTGCAGGCCGATGGGACAGACGGGTTTAGTACTGGCAGGTCGAGGTCAGCGGCCCTGCTGCTGGCGAAGAATTGCCGTGGTGTGTACACCGAAATCCACCTAGGAGGAAACGTGGCGAAGCAGCGCACCGACACCGACGTCGTCGATGAGCTCACAACTGACCATCGGGAGGCACTTGAACTCCTCGATCGCATCCCGTCGATCGTTGACCCCGATGAGCGCCGGGATCTGGCCGACATCGTGATCAGCGAGGTCGTCCGGCACTCGGTGTCCGAAGAAATGTATGTCTATCCCGCGATGCGGGAGCACCTGCCGGACGGTGAGCGGCTCGTTGAGCACGATATCCAGGAGCATAAGGAGCTCGAGGAGGTCATGAAGCAGCTCGAGGGAGTGTCGGCGTCCGAATCCCGGTTCGACGCTCTCGTGCGTGAGATGACCGACAAGCTGCGCCACCACGCCCACGATGAAGAGACCGAGCAGTTTCCCCAACTGCGCGAGAGGGTCCCGCGCGAGGAGCTTGTCAAGCTGCGGGAGAAGGTCGAGACCGCCAAGAAGCTGGCGCCCACCCGACCTCACCCCGGAGCGCCGAACAGCGCGTTGTTCCACAAGATCGTTGGACCCGGCGTCGGGCTAGTAGACCGGTTGCGCGACAAGCTCACCAACCGGCCCAATAGCTAGACGGACTCAACCCTGACGGCCGTACCAACCTCAACCAACTGCGCGGTCGCTCACCCTCCCGTGAAGCCCGGGATCCATGCTCGGCACCGCCGGCCAAGTGAGCACTACCCCTGCGACGGCGCCGTGGACGATCCGCGCCAGTACCCCGCTGCGAGCATCGGATCCAGCGCGTGGGCGGCCAGCGGGGTCAGCATGCTTTCGTTGGAGATCGAGCTGGCCGCTGATCGCGGACGGTTCACACGAGCAGTCGTCGCGCTGGTATCACGGCCTGCGTCCGGCCGCGCTAGCAATGATCCGAGTGTGTCCCGTGCAGACCATCACGCCCTTGGGTACCCGAGGTGG
>JAODNG010000212.1 GCA_025465385.1 Pseudonocardiales bacterium | reverse complement strand
GGATCACTTCCTGCACCTGGGCCTGGCGTTAGTAAGCGGCGTGCTGAGTCCGGCGTTGTTCTGGCCCACGGCACCGGGCGCCCACGCGCCGATGAGGATTTTGCCCGGAGAACCGCCGCCTACTGAGCAACGACCATTGACAAACTCCGAGGAAGAAAAAGAATCTGAGAATACACGGGACATGATCGCCGCGGAAGTGGCCGTCACCGAGGGCCACGCCACGCCTGAGCAAGCGCGCCGGGTCCAGGATGACGCGCAGCGCCGCGCGGACGCCCAACATCGCCGCGCCTGGCAGGAGTCGGAGGCGACTCACGATTAGGTGAGGTAATACGGAACAGAAGTTCAGCGCACGCCTGGGCCTCTGGCTTTGCGCGCACCGTTCTCGCTGCCCTCGTCGAGCTCGTCCGCAGCTGAGCAGCCCCGGGTTACGTCAGCGCTCCCTCGCGCCAGCGGTGCCTCAGTGATACTCCCAGCCGGCCCAGTACGCCCTGACGGTCCTCCACGCGACGTCCATGCTCGTCCGCCGGGATCACAAATCTCCGCACGCCTGAGTTGGAGTCGTCCTTGCCGTCCCTGGGATGAGCATCAGTTGCTCGGTTTCCTGGTTGCGCTAGCCGTGGTGATCTTGCTGGCCCGGTTGCTCGGTGAATTCGCGCGGCGGTTTGGGGCAGCCGGAGGTCGTCGGTCAGCTGGTGGCGGGCGACCCAGGTCTGGCGCTTTCAGGCATCTCCTGGCTTGGAGCGCTGCTGGTCGCCGGCTTGGAAGTCGACGAGCGGGGCCAGACACGCCGGGAGTTCGCCCAGGTCGTGCTCGCTGGGGGAATCACCACCGAGCTGTGTGGGTGGGTGTTCGTCGCGGTCGCTGCGGCAGCCCAGCACGGTTCACCACTGCTGGTGGCGGGGCGCGCGCTCGGGCTCGCGGTCGTGTTTTTCATCGCCGCGGTGGGACGGCGGCTGGTCGACCGGGCGCCTACACCAGCTATACCGTGGTCGCGATCATCACTGTCCTGTTCACCCCAACCGCGATGCGGATGCTGGAACACCGCAGCCCGGCCTCGGGCACCGAGCAGCAGCGGTTGGACAACGAGCAAGCCAGTGCCCGGGCCTACACTTCCACCATCGAACGCGTACTGATCCCCGCGAGCGCGGAGCTGCATCCAGAACTGTCCATGGAGGCCCTGGAGAACCTGGCGCTGAGCCAGAACCAGGCAAACCGTCCCCTCGACATCACTCGCCTTCAGGTGACAACGACGGGCACCTGTGCGAACGATCGCGTTGCGGGCGTGGCCACCAGTCCGGTACTCGACTGGTCTGGATCAGTGCAGCTGTTCGACAGCAAGCTTGACCGAGGGCAGGAGATCCTGGCGGGCATTGAGGAGGCTGCGGCCCGCTACGACCTCAC
Source organism: Pseudonocardiales bacterium (assembly GCA_025465385.1). Taxonomy (GTDB): domain Bacteria; phylum Actinomycetota; class Actinomycetes; order Mycobacteriales; family Pseudonocardiaceae. Next base: position 4,978 of record JAODNG010000212.1, on the reverse strand, counting down.
CGCCATTGGCGCCCACGCCGTCCCAGGCCAGCCGTCGCTGGGTGGGCTGGCCGACGCGGTCATCCACCGCTGCCGCAGCGACGTCCTCATCGTCATTGCACCGGACGGGCGGCTGCCGTGGCCGTCGGTGGGTCGCATCACAACAGCGCAGTCCACCTGGACGATCTTTCACGACGGCTCACCCGCCTCGGTATCAGGCAGCGCCACCGGGTTCGGGAAGGCAACTTCCCCGGGGATGACATCCTTGCCGAGATCACCGAATCCGATATCGACCTCGTCATTCTCGGCTGCACCGACCGCGGACAGGGTTTCCAGCCCTACCTCGGCGGCACTGCTCAGCGCCGCCGCGGTGCCACTCATCCTGCTGTGACCCGCAATCACCACACCCAGTGATCATCTCGAACACCGTCGCGATAGGAGAACCATGGACATTACCCAGCTGATCCTCGATGACCATTATGAGCAGCGGCGGCTCTTCGCGATCCTCGAACAGATCGACCGCACCGATACCGCGGCTCTCAACGCTGTGTGGACACGGCTCGCCGCATTCCTCGAGGTGCACGCCGAGGCCGAAGAGCAGCTCTTCTACCCGGAACTGCTGCGCGTGGGCAAAGGTGCCATGGGCGTCGACCCGGAGGCTGAAACCAAGGATGCGATCGGCGATCACAATGAGATCCGCGACGCGGTCGCCGAGGTCGCACACCACAACGTAGGCAGCGACGGCTGGTACGACGCCGTGGCCAAAGTGAACGAGGCGAACGGCGACCACATGGCCGAGGAGGAGCGCGAGGGCCTCACAGATTTCCGGCGGCACGCCGAGCTGACGCTGCGCCACGACCTGGCGGTTGCGTTCATCAGCTTCGAGGCCACCCACTTCGCTGGTGTCGAGCCGGTGGACAAGGACCCAGCAAGCTACGTGCGTGAGGTCGAAGAGGGGATCGCGAGCTCGCCCGACCGAGGCTATGAGAGCGTCGACAGACCGGACACATCACTGGGCATCGGCAGCCTGTAGGCCCGATCACCTTGCCGGTGAGGAGCCTCGGAAACTGCGGATGGCCTTGCGGACCGCGTCGCGTGCCGGCAACGCCGTAGCCGGCCGAGGGACTAGACGTCAGCCCTTTGATCTGGTGTGCTTAGCCTTGCCTATCACCCAATCGAGGGGCACAGCCATGTACGTCTGCATCTGCCGGGCGGTGACCGAAGCGGAGGTGCGTGGGTGCATCGCTGCCGGAGCGTGCACCGTCAAGGACGTGGTGACCCGCAGCGAAGCCGGCACGGGCTGCGGGTCATGCGTTGGGAAGATCGTTGCTCTGCTGAGCGCTCCCGCCGACGAGCTCTCCAGCCCGCTGTGGAGCACCGCCTGATCACCGTGAGATTTGCTCCTCGGCGACGCTTCATTACCGGGTTATCGCTGGCAGGGCAGGCTCACCTTCGGTGACAACCCAGTCCAGGACCGCTACGGTAATGATCACTGAGTGATCCTATTCGAGGGGGTTTGGCGTTATGCGCGGCGATGACGAGGTCCTGGCGCTGCTCAACGAACAGCTGACCAGTGAGCTGACCGCCATCAATCAGTACTTCCTGCACGCCAAGATGCAGTCCAACTGGGGATTCACCAAGCTCGCCGAGCACACCCGGTCGGAGTCCATCGAGGAGATGCAGCATGCGGAGCGGATCACCGACCGCATCCTGTTCCTGGAGGGTCTGCCGAACTACCAGAAGTTGCTGCCGCTGCGGATAGGGCAGACCGTACGGGAGCAGTTCGAGGCTGATCTGGCTGTCGAGAAGGAAGTCCTTGCGCGGCTGCGTCCCGGTATCACGATGTGTCGGGAGAAGGGGGACATCACCACCGCTAACCTCCTCGAGCGCATCCTCGCCGACGAGGAGGAGCATATCGACTACCTCGAGACCAACCTGGAGTTGATGGACAGGCTTGGTGAGCAACTCTTCCTCAGCCAGCTCGTGGAGCGGCCGCCGACCAACGGCTGACCGGATCGGCGCCGGTACGACTACCATCATCGCTGTGGGTGATAGTCGACTGTTCGGAGTTAATGACGCGCGCGCCCTGCTACCCGAGGTGCGCAAGCGAGTCGCTGAGCTGGTCGAGGCACGAGCCGACCTCACCGAGCTGTCGATGGACCTACGCCGTTCCCGTGCGTCCGCACTTGGCGGTCTGGCGGAGGCCAAGGCGCTGCAGGCCCGGCTGGACGAGATGCTGGAGTGGTTCCCCGACCAGGGCATCGAGCTCAAAGGATTCGCACCGTTGCTCATCGACTTCCCCGCTGAGCTGGACGGGGTTTCGGTGCGGCTGTGCTGGTTGGAAGGCGAGGCGTCGCTGGAGTGGTATCACCGCTCCGACCTCGGCATCGCCGGCCGCCGCCGGCTCCCGCCTGTCTAGCGCAATCTGCACACGGACCGCCCAGCCAACCAGCCCACCCGTTGCGTGGGTCACCGAAGGTGGCCAACAGTGGCTGGATTGCCGGCTCGACCGGCATCAGCTTGGCTGCGGTCCTCACCGACATGGCCTGCACCGTAATTAGGCTCGCTCGCCTATCCTGCACCGGCTGACCAGCCGGACGTGGGGAGAATTCCAATGGACGATCGCCGCATCGAGTGGACCGGCGAACGTTGCGTGCCGTGGACCGACGACCTGCAGGTCATCTACGAGCACTACCACCGGTACGCGCTGGCCGCTCGCTTCACCGCTGGCGCGCGGGTGCTGGACCTCGCTTGCGGAGAGGGCTTCGGAGCCGCCCTGCTCGCGACCGGAGCCCGCGACGTGGTCGGCGTCGACATCGATCCGCAAACCGTGGAACACGCCTGCGCCAACTACTCCAGCGACAAGCTGCACTTCAGGATCGGGTCGATGATCGATCCCGAGCTGCTCGCCGGAGCGGACCGCTTCGACGTCATCACCTGTTTCGAGGCGCTGGAACACGTCGAGGAGCAGGACACCCTGATCGCGGTGGTGCGCCGGCTGCTGGCGCCAGGCGGCCTTTTCCTGACCAGCACGCCCGACGTGACCGTCTACAGCCACGAGCACGGCAACGACAACCCGTTCCACGTCCGTGAGCTCACCGAGCCGGAGTTCCGAACGCTGTTGGGTGGCGCCTTCGGCCACGTCGCGATCCTGCGCCAGAATGTCGCCGTCGGATCACTCATCAGCGGCTCCGCGCCCGGTTCGCCGACCGTGCAGTCCCTGCGGCGGGCGCCCGATGGCGGCTGGCGGGTGGCGTCGCAGGCGCCGCACACCTACCTGCTCGGCATCGCCTCGGATGCGGCGCTGCCGGAATTGCCCCAGCTCAGCGTGCTGGTTGATGCCGACTTGACCATCGTGCGCGACGCGCACCGCGCGCTGGCCCGGCAACGGAAGCGCACCGCCGAGCTGGCCGACCAGCTCCAGCAGACCGAGGCCGCCCACACCACCACCGCCAGACGGCTGCAACGGCTGGAAGGCGACCTGCGCCAGTTGAGTATCGAGCTGGCCGGCGCGCGACGCCGGGCTCAGCGGGCCGAGGCGCAGGCAGCCTGGCAACGCGAGATCGCCGGTGAAGCCGACGGTCGAGCGGCCGAGCTGCAAGCCGAGGTGCTGGCGTTGCGCGCGGAGCAGTCGGCCACCGCGGCACGGCTGATCTCCCGCTACCGCGGCACCGTGGAGCGTGCGGCGCCGCGCGGAACGTTGCGTCGTGATCTCTACGAGCACGCATTGGGCCGCAGACCGACCCCGGCGGCGACCCCGGCCGCCGCCCCACCGCTCGGTCCGGTGGCGCTGCGGACCAGCACGTCACCACTGCTCAGCATCGTCGTGCCGGTGCACGGCAAGTGGGACTACACCCGCGCGTGCCTGGTCAGTGTCGAGGCGCACCGCCCGGCAGTCCCGTTCGAGGTGGTGGTCGTCGACGACGCCTCACCGGATCGCACCGCCGAGCTGGTCGCCGCCAGCCCCGGCGTGCGGCTGGTGCGCACCGAGCGCAACATCGGATTCATCGGGGCGTGCAACCTCGGCGCGAACCACGCCCGCGGGTCATACCTGCTTTTTCTCAACAACGACACCGAGGTTCAGCCGGGCGCGTTGGACGCCCTGGTCGATGCGGCCGACTCCGATGACCAGATCGGCCTGGTCGGCGCGATGCTGGTGTACCCGGACGGTCGGTTGCAGGAAAGCGGCGGCATCATCTGGGCCGACGGCTCGGGCTGGAACTATGGGCGCGACCGCAACCCGCACGCGCCAGAGTTTCAGGTGCGCCGGGATGTCGACTACTGCTCCGGCGCGGCCATTCTGGTCCGCCGGGAACACTTCGAGGCCGTCGGCGGGTTCGACCAGCGATACGCGCCCGCGTACTACGAAGACACCGACTTGGCCTTCGCCATCCGGGCGAGCGGGCACCGGACCATCGTCGAGCCGCGCGCGGTGGTGGTGCATCATGAGGGTGTCTCGAACGGGACCGACGTCACCGGCGGAGTCAAGCGCTTCCAGGAGATCAACCGCGCCCAGTTCATGGACAAATGGGCATCGAGTCTGGCCGAGCACCTGCCGGCCGCCAATGAACTCAACGTGTGGCTGGCGCGTCAGCGTGGACCGGCCGGCCACCGCGGCGGCCTGGTGCTCATCGCCGACCACCAGGTACCGACGCCCGACCGTGACTCCGGGTCGATGCGCATGCACCGGCTACTGTCGGCGCTGGCCGAGTTGGGTCAACGGGTGGTGTTCTTCCCGTGCAACGGCGCCCTGCTGCAGCCCTACACCGGTGATCTCCAGCGGCACGGGATTACCGTGATCGCCGACGCTGCCGGGCAGGACGCCTTCCTGCGTGAGGCGGGCGCGGCGCTACACCTGGCGGTGCTGTCCCGGCCGCAGGTGGGCTGGAAGCTGCTGGAGGAGCTGCGGATGCTCGCGCCACGCTGCCTCGTCGGCTACGACACCGTCGACGTGCACTTCCTGCGCCTGCAACGGCAGGCGGGGCTCGCCGCAGCAACG
>JAODNG010000207.1 GCA_025465385.1 Pseudonocardiales bacterium | reverse complement strand
TGCAGGTCGATCTGGACACCGGCCGGCTTCGAGTCACCAGCACGCGGCCGTTGGACGCCGCCGCCGTCCGCGCTGCGGTCGGCGAAGCCGGCTATGAGATCTCCGACTGAGATTTCGCCTAGACATGCTTGACACTCGAAAATTCCGGACCGAACACTTGCGGGCCCCGGTGCCATTGGTGGCGTTGCTCGCCGGCTTGGTTACGTTGTTCGGCTTCGGGATCAACTTCGGCGAGGCGGTAGTCGGTCGCGCCGCGCCGGCGCCCCATGACCACGGCAGGAACGGCATCGGCGAGGACGACGATCACGGCAAGGCGCCCGGTGGGCTGGCCATCGCCAGCCGAGGTTACCTGCTGCGTCCTCGGACCACGCGATTCACCGCCGGGGAGTTCGAGAACCTCCGTTTCACCGTCTTTTCGAGTAACGGCCGGCCGGTGACCGACTTCGCGAAGCGCGGCGATCACCAGATGGACTTCTTCGTCGTACGCCGGGATATCACCGGCTACCAGCATCTTTATCCCGTCATGGATCGCGACGGCACCTGGACCGTACCGCTGGAACTCGAGCAGCCGGGCAGCTACCGAGCTTTCGCCGAGTTCCTGCCAGGCACCGCCACGACACCGGTTACGCTCGGTGTGGATCTCGAGGCACCCGGGCTCGTCGAGGACGGACCCATATCGAAGGTCTCGACGATCGCCGAGCTCGATGGCTATACGGTGGTGTGGACAGGTGATCTAGTCGCTGGGTCTGTATCGCGAATAGGGATGCATGTAATGCGCGAGGATCTGCCGGTCACCGACCTTGACCCTATTCTCGGGACAGCTGGGCATTTGGTCATCTTTCGCGAGGGTGACCTGGCTCACCTCAACGTGCGCCCCGTCGCGGGTCCCCGCCAGGACACCGCAATTGACTTCGAGGTAGACGTGCCGACTGCCGGTTACTACCGGATGTTCCTGGAATTTCAGCATCATGGCCAGCTACGGACCGTCGAGTTCACCGCGCTGGCGAGGTGATCCGTGGCCACCGTGGATGACCGCAGCCCGGGCACCGTGACCGGACCCGGCGAGTTCAACCGCCAGCTTGAGCTGACCATCGGTGGCATGACCTGCGCCTCCTGCGCAGCGCGCATCGAAAAGAAGCTGAACAAGCTCGACGGGGTGCGCGCCAGCGTCAACTACGCGACCGAGAAGGCCCGAGTCAACTACGCCGCTGGCGTCACACCCGAGGATCTCCTGGCCACCGTGGCGCGCACCGGCTACACCGCTGAGCTGCCCGCCGACACCGGACGTGATACTGATCCGAACGCTGGCCCCGACACTCGCCCAGCCGGCGCTGACCTCAGCGAGTTGCGGGTACGGCTGCTCGGCAGTGCTGTGCTCGCCGTCCAGGTGATCGCGATATCGATGGCCGCGATGGTGCCGGGCCTGCCAGTGCCGCACGAGTTCGAGGGGCTGTCGCTATTCCTTACCGCCCCGGTCGTGGCGTGGGGAGCATGGCCCTTCCACCGGGCTGCTTGGCAGAACCTACGGCACGGCGCGGCCACCATGGACACACTGATCTCGATGGGTGTGCTGACCGCATTCTTCTGGAGCTGCTACGCGTGGTTCATCGGCAGTGGCGGCCTTATCCAGCGGCACGACGTTGTGGCCGCTGGGAGCTACCCGCATAGCCAGGTCTATTTCGAGGTTGCCGCCGGTGTCACGGTCTTCCTGCTGGCTGGACGCTACTTCGAGGCACGCTCGAAGCGGCGCGCGGGTACGGCGCTGCGGGCATTGCTGGACCTCGGCGCCTCCGACGTCGCGGTGCTGCGGAGTGCCGAGGAGATGCGCATTCCGATCGACCGCCTGCTGGTCGGAGATGAGTTCGTCGTCCGCCCAGGAGAGAAGATCGCCACTGACGGGACGGTGGTGGAAGGCGTTTCGGCCGTTGACGAAAGCATGCTGACCGGCGAATCGGTCCCGATCGAGGTCGGCCCGGGCTCGGCGGTCACCGGTGGGACGATGAACGCTTCCGGTCGCCTCCGGGTGCGCGCCGCTCGGGTTGGTGCGCAGACTCGTCTCGCGCAGATGGCGCGGTTGGTGGCGGACGCGCAGAGCGGTAAGGCCAGGGTGCAGCGGCTGGCTGACCGCGTCGCGGCCGTCTTCGTACCGATCGTGATCGCGCTCGCGGTGGGCACCCTGGCCGTCTGGCTGGCCATCGGTTCCCCCGTGGGGACCGCCTTCGCCGCCGCGGTCGCCGTGCTGATCATCGCTTGCCCCTGCGCCCTCGGGCTGGCCACACCCACGGCGCTGCTGGTCGGCACCGGACGCGGTGCGCAGCTGGGCATCCTCATCAAAGGCCCTGAGGTACTGGAGTCCACCCGGCGGGTGGACACCGTGCTGCTCGACAAGACCGGCACCGTCACCACCGGTGCGATGACGTTGGTCGACGTGCTACCTGCCGCCGGCGAGCACCCCGACGAGGTGCTGCGCCGAGCCGCCGCGGTGGAGGACGCCTCCGAGCATCCCATCGCCAGCGCAATCGCCGCCGGTGGTCGCACACGGCTCGGACAGCTTCCCGCGGTAATCGGTTTCCGCTCGGAGCGGGGACTGGGCGTGCGGGGTGAGATCGACGGTGCCGTGGTATTGGTCGGCCGGCCTGTCTGGTTGACCGAGCAGTGGTCCGTGTCGCTGCCTGATCCGTTGGTCTCGGCTGCGGCGGAGCAAGAAGCCTCCGGCCGCACCGTCGTGGCGGTGGCCTGGGACGGCCGGGCGCGCGGGCTGCTCTCGGTGGCCGACACCGTGAAGCCGAGCAGCGCTGAGGCGGTGCGCATGCTGCGCAGCCTTGGACTTAACCTGGTGCTGCTCACCGGCGATAACGAGACCGTCGCCCGCTCAGTCGCCGCCGAGGTCGGTATCGACACGGTGATCGCCCAGGTGCTGCCCGAAGGCAAGGTCGAGCAGGTGCGTCGGCTACAGCAGGCAGGTCGGGTTGTGGCCATGGTCGGCGATGGCATCAACGACGCCGCGGCGCTGGCCCAGGCCGACCTAGGGTTAGCCATGGGTACCGGCACCCACGCCGCTATCGAGGCCAGCGACCTAACCCTCGTCCGCGGTGACTTGCGGGTGGTCGCCGACGCGATCCGGCTGTCTCGGCGCACGCTGCGCACCATCAAGGGCAACCTCTTCTGGGCTTTCGGCTACAACGTGGCCGCACTCCCGCTGGCTGCGGCAGGCCTGCTCAACCCCATGATCGCCGGAGCCGCGATGGCATTCTCCTCGGTGTTCGTGGTCTCTAACAGCCTGCGCCTGCGCAGCTTTCGCCCCCTGACCCCCTCCGCCTGAGCGCCGCCGTCGCCATCCGGAACCGAATCGCGATCCCACGACCCGGCTGACCGCTATTCGGTTCCAAGTGGCGATTTCAGTCCGGCCTGTTGCAGGGCGTAGCGCAGGCTGTCGGCGGCGGCGTCGAGTTCGGCAGGATCGGGATCGGGGTCGGCGTTTCCGAAGTCGAAGTCGTCAACGCTCCATGCGGGGAACACATGCAGATGAAGGTGCGGTATTTCGAACCCGGCAATGATGAGCCCGGCGCGGGGTGCGTCGAACGCGACTTTCTGCGCGGTACCGATGCGCTTCGCTACCACCAGGAGATGGGTCAGCAGGTCGTCGTCGGCGTCGGTCCACTCGTCGACCTCACTGCGCGGGACGACCAGCGTGTGTCCAGGCCGCAACGGAGCGATGGTGAGAAACGCAACGCAGCGGTCATCATGCCAGACGAAGCGGCCTGGGATCTCGCCCTGGATGATGCGGCTGAACATCGTCGACACGATTCTCCTCCAATGTGCATCGCGGGTACTTGGACGAATCACAGCATTGTCTGCTTGTCCAGCCACGAGCGCAGCTGTGCGCCACCGTCGGCCGCGGGGTCGGTGGTGCTGATTCGCGGACCGACGAATGTCCGCGACCGGCTCGACGTGCCGCTGACGACCAGCACTATGCCGGGGTGGCGTCGTGCCAGTTGAGCGAAATCCCCGTCACCGGTGGCCAATAGCAGCGGTCGGCCATCGGTTTGGTAGGCGCGGGCCAGCAGTATGTCGGCGCCTTGCCAGCCGGTGGCGGGCAGAACCTGAGCCTGGACGGGCCAGTCGACCGCTTCCAGCGCTGTCGGCGCCCCGGCTATCACGACGTCGCCGGGTGGTGCCGCCTCCAGTGCTGCGACGAGCAGACGCAGCCGGGGCACGTCGAGGTTGTCCGCGTCGATCAGTACCTGCACGGTGTGATCATGCACCTGCCGGGTTCACCCGGCTTCCAGACCACACTTGATCAGTTATGCGAAGCTCTGCAGGTGCGACTGACCGGAATGGACACCGCCTTCCTCTGCCTGGATCGCGATGTGTCACCGATACACCTCGCAGCTGCCCCCGCAGTACAGCGGTACGGTGAACGATGTCCTACTAGCGGCGGTGACGGGGGGGTTGCGGGAATGGCTCGTCGCCCGCGGCGATCCCGTCGAGGGTTTGATTCTTCGAGCATTCATCCCGGTGAGCCAGCGGGCCAGATCGAGCAACCGTGATGGCGGAAACCGGCTCTCCGGTTATCTTTGCGAGCTGCCGGTCGGCGAGCCCGTTCCCGGCAAGCGGCTGCTCACCCATCCGGCGGGCGATTAAGTAGAGCAAGGCCACCGGGGCCGACAACGGCCCTGGCGCGATACCGGTGTTGGCCGATCGGTTGCCACCAGCAGTGGACTTGGTGGTGGCTCCGGTTGCCGGCCAGGGCGCCTCTTTGCTGTTCGACCTGATGGTGCCCAGCATCCCGATCAAGCCGGCTTCGGGTGGACGCCGGTGACTCTCTGTGTCCGGCTAGGCTACCCGAGTGCCAACTTTCGACGCTTCAGCGGTGGATTGCCGGGTATCGGTCTTTCGTGAGGGGCTCCTGACCTCCATGGGCCACGACGTGACCTTCCGGGTGACAAACTTGTCCGCGGACGTGGGGGACGACGGGATCACTGTCGACCTCGACCCGGCTTCACTGCGGGTCATCACCGAAGCGGTGAAGGAGTCGGATCGCAAGGACATTGAGAAGAACACTGACAAGACACTCGAGGTGCGGAAGCATCCGAAGATCCAGTTTCGCTCAGTGTCAGTGGCGCGCGATAGCGACAGGGCGCGCATCGAGGGAGATCTCACGTTGCACGGCGTCACCAAACCGATCTCTGTCGAGGCACGCGATGACGGCCAGCACTGGAACGCGAAGATCGTTCTAGATCAGCGCGACTACGGCATCAAGCCGTTTTCCGCCATGCTCGGCGCGCTGAAGGTCAAACCCAACGTAGAAGTGACCATCAGCGTCCCACACGCCTGACAGCGGCTCGGTCCTTTGCGGCGACTGAGCGAGCGCGCGACCAGTCGCCAGAGTGAGTGGCCGTGCATGCGGGAGGCATGTCCGAACTCGCGAAACCTACGCCCATGGATCGCTCCCGCAAAATGTTGCAGTAAGTTGTCGCATTCCTTCGCCAAGCCGGTCCGCAAGGTGTTCTACAACATCACTATTACCGCGCTATCGGTGGCCGTCGCGCTGATCATCGGCATCTAACTGGTCAGCGTGTTCGACGACCAGGCCGGCATCAACTCCGGGCCACTCGCGGCGATCGGGTCAATCCCGCTGGACTATGCGGGTTACGGCCTCGTCGCTCTCTTCGTCCTCGCGTGGCTCATCGCATTGGCAGTCTGGCGGTTCGGCCGGATTGAAGAGAAGTGGTCAGCCAAGCTGGCGCCGAGCCCCAGCACCGTGGAGTAGCCATCCATCACAGCACCAGCTATCACTGCGTCACCGACTGCGGTGAGTACGCGGATCGAGTGCCCCGAGGACTAGCCTTTTGCGAAGCCACCACGGGGACGCGGCGAACAGCGCGCCCATCGCGCCGGCGCTCCCTGCGACGTCCTCGCGGCCGGTGAGATAGGCCCAGCGGTGTCGCTCCGGCAGTGCGAAAAACACGTCGAAGAACTCTGGTACCAGGCGAGCCGGGAAGCGCAGCAGCGACTCCAGGCTGCGACGCCGCAGGGTGTGCACCGCCAGTGCGGCCGGACTCCATACCGTCTGCCAAGCAGCGACACCGGCAGCCGCGGAACCACCACGCTGCAGCGCATCCCGCACTGCGGTGGCTACCCGAGGGGCCAACTGCAGCGACGTGGCCACGCTGTAGCCGGTAGCGGGATGAATCAGCGGGCTCGCCGCCCCGAACGGGACCACTGGCCCGCGCCAGTCCCCGGGTGCCGGTAGCGGTCGATCCACCGGGAAGCGCACCCGCTCCTCGTCGCCCAGTGGCACCGCGATGCCGTGATAGGCCAACCTGGCGTGCAGCCGGCGACGCAGCGCCCCGAGCCCGAACCCTGGACGGCGGGCCAACGACGTCTCCTCGAGCAGCACCCGATCCGACGTCACCGGCACCGCATAAAGGAACGTAGGCCATCCCGTCTCGCCGTGATGTGGTCGCCAGTCCATGAATAAGGCACTGCCTGGCGTCACCAGCTTCCGGGCAGCGTCGGCGTCGACCAGCACACCCACCGCGGTCTGCTCTGCGGCAGCCCGGCGGGGGGAAGCGCCGAGCACCGAGCGCGGCGCACCGGTGGCGTCGAGCAGAATGGCAGCCCGCCGTTGGCCGCCATCGAAGTCCACGGTGACCCCGTTCGGCTCCGGGCGAGCATCCTGCACCCGGCCCTTCAGCACTTTGACCGGAGCGGCAGCGAACCCGTCGCGTAGCACTGCGTTGTCCAGCACTACATAGTCCCAGCCCAGCTGGTGCTCCATCGTGCCGATAGCCGAACCAGAGCCGCTGCCCGCCACTGCTGCGGCTGCATCGGGGGGTAGCTCTGAACGCCAGGAGCCATAGGTGGCCCGCCACAGCCGGTCCGGCGTAGGGTCCACCAGTTCGGTGTCCAGCCCGAGCCGCGCGCAGGCCGCCGCCACCGCCCACCCGGCCGGGCCACCGCCGGCGACCAGCACATCGATCACCGATGCAGCCTACGGCTGCCCGTGAGTGGTGATGCCTGCTATAGCACCCATCGCCACTCACGGCCACGCGCTAGCGTGCCGGAATGAGCCGGACCCGGGAACTTGCCGGCGGTGGACGCGCAGTGGAAGTCGAGCCCGAGCGACTGGCCGGGTTCCTGGAGCGGTTCGCCGCTGGGCACGGCGGGGCAGTGACCACTACGGTCACGCCGCAGCGGGTGGAGGTGGCGGCTGGTGACGGCGCGACGGCGTCGATTCTGGTGCCCTTCGGACCGCTAGCGGCTCCCGCCGCGCAACGAATCGGGCTCGCCGCCGAGGATCTGGTCGACCACCTCATGGTGCCGCGCACGGTCGGGTTGCTGCTGGTACGCCTCGGTGGATACAGCGTCGGCATAGCCCGCGCCGGCGTGGTCATCACGTCCAGTACCGGCAGCCGGCTGGTGCACGGCCGCTCCGCCGCAGGCGGGCAATCCCAGCAGCGTTTCGCCCGGCGGCGAGAGGGTCAAGCGCGAGTCGCGCTGCGGGCCGCGGCCGATACCGCGGCGCGGGTACTGCTGCCCCGCGCTAGAGAGCTGGATGCCGTCGTCCTTGGTGGCGATACCGCGGCACTGCGCAACCTGGCTGCCGACCCACGCTTGGGCCCGTTGTTGGAGCGCGCCGAGCCTCGGGTGCTGGACATCGCAGAGCCGCGGCG
>JAODNG010000198.1 GCA_025465385.1 Pseudonocardiales bacterium | reverse complement strand
CCTCACCACACCGAGGCGCCTCGGCGCCCAGGGCGGCAGCACATGATCGCGGCGGGCACCAGCGCGCCGATCCCGATGGCCGCGAATGCGATCCCGGCGAACCACGAGGGGAACTGCCCCTCGAATAGCATCGGGATGACAGTGTTGGAGTCCGCGCGACCGGTGGCCGCATTGACGATCGGCTTAGTGTGCGCCGCGATCGCGGCATAACCCAGTAATGCGAGCAAGCCTAATACCAGCGAATACGCCGGCAGCGCCACCATGTTCCGCTTGAGCACGCCCCGGCTTCGGGATGCCAGTGCACCGGTGACCGCATGCGGGTAGAGGAACAGCGCCAGCGCCGAGCCCAGCGCCAGCGTGATGTATTGCAGCTGGTTGTTGGCACCCAGCAGGATTCCATCGTTAGGCGTCTTCGTGGCGGTGAACTTCGCATTCGCGGCGTCGAAGATGGAGCCCCAGCCGCCGAGTTTCGCTGGCAGGATGATGACAGCGGCGATGATCACCAGGTAGATCAGCGCGTCTTTCACGAAGGCGATCAGCGCTGGGGCTCGCAAGCCAGACTGGTAGGTGTAGACGGCGAGGATCACGAACGCGATGAACAGCGGGGCATGCCCGGCCAGACCGCCGCCGTTGAGGCCCATCGTGCGCAGTACCGCCTCCAGGCCGGCCAGTTGCAGGGCGATGTAGGGCATCGTCGCGACGATTCCAGTGACCGCCACCAGCAGCGCCAGCGTCGCCGATCCGTAACGGCCCTGCACGAAGTCAGCTGGGGTCACGTAACCGTGCACCCGCGACACCGACCACAACCGGACCAGCGGCAAGAACACCAGCGGGTAGACGAGCACTGTGTAGGGCAACGCGAAGAATCCCATCGCCCCGGCACCGAACATCAACGCGGGCACCGCGACGAAGGTATAGGCGGTGTACAGATCACCACCGATGAGAAACCAGGTGACCCACGAGCCGAACCTGCGACCGCCCAAGCCCCACTCATCGAGGTGATCGAGGGGGCCACCGCGTTGCCACCGGGCGGCGTAGAAGCCCAACCCGGTGACCAGGACGAAGAGCACCGCGAAGATGATCATTTCGGTCCAGCGCACCGTCACCGTCGGTCACCCTCCTTGAGGTACACGACCGCAACACAGATCACTCCGAGCGGGACGAAGAGGAACTGCACCCAGTAGAACAACGGGAACCCCAACACCCGGGGCTCATCGCTGTTGTACAGCGGCGTCACCAACACCAACAACGGCACCAGCAGCAGCACCCTCCACCACATCTGAGACATTATGCGCATTGAGCGGGCTCAGCGGGGTAAAACAGGGCTGAATAACCCCGCTGAGCCCGCTGAATGCAGGTCAGAGGCGGTGCTTGAGGGCGGCGAGCTCATCGTGCAGCACGGCGGGGAGCGGCTCACCGATCTTGTCGAACCACCGTTCGATAAGAGGGATCTCGGCGCGCCATTCATCGCTGTTCACCGCAAGCGCTGCGGCGACGTCGTCGATCGGGATGTCCAGGCCGGACAGGTCGAGCTGGTCCGGGATGGGTACCCGGCCGACAGGGGTGTCCACCGCTGCGGCTCGGCCCTCGATCCGCTCGATGATCCACTTGAGCACCCGGCTGTTCTCCCGGAAACCTGGCCACAGGAAACGCTGGTCGGCGCCGCGCCGGAACCAGTTCACGTAGAAGATCTTGGGGAGCTTGCTGGCGTCAGCACTCTTGCCGGTGTCGATCCAGTGCTGGAAGTAGTCACCGGCGTGGTAGCCGACGAACGGCAGCATCGCCATCGGGTCGCGGCGCACCTCGCCGAGCGGGCCGGCGGCCGCGGCGGTCTTCTCGCTGGACAGCGTGGCGCCCAAGAACACTCCGTGCTGCCAGTCGAAGGCCTCGTTGACCAGCGGGATCGTGCTGGCCCGGCGCCCGCCGAACAGGATCGCCGAGATCGGCACACCGTGCGGATCGTCCCACTCAGCGGCGAGCATCGGGCACTGGGCCATTGGCGTGCAGTACCGGGAGTTCGGGTGCGCGCCTCGCTTACCGGCCGCACCCTCAGCGGGCGTCCAGTCCTGTTCGGTCCACGAGGTGACGTGCGCCGGCACCGGTTCCAGACCCTCCCACCAGACGTCACCGTCGTCGGTGAGCGCGACATTGGTGAAGATCGAGTTGCCGTATTCCAGCGTGCGCATGGCGTTGGGGTTCGTCCCCCAACTGGTGTTTGGCGCCACGCCGAAGAACCCGTTCTCCGGGTTCACCGCGTACAGCCGGCCGTCGGCACCGAAGCGCATCCAGGCGATGTCGTCACCCAGGGTCTCGGCCTTCCAGCCCGGGATGGTCGGCGCGAGCATCGCCATGTTCGTCTTGCCGCAGCCAGACGGGAACGCGGCCGCGATGTAATGCGCCACACCCTGCGGGTTGGTCAACTTCAGGATCAGCATGTGCTCAGCGAGCCAACCCTCGTCGCGGGCCATCACCGAGGCGATCCGCAGCGCGTAGCACTTCTTGCCCAGCAGCGCGTTGCCGCCGTAGCCGGAACCGTAGCTCCAAATCATCCGCTCATCGGGGAAGTGGCTGATGTACTTGATGTCGTTGCACGGCCAGGGCACATCAGTTTCGCCGCGCGCCAGCGGGTACCCCACCGAATGCAGGCACGGCACGAAGTCCGCCTCGCCGCCGTCCGGCAAAATGAACTTGCGCAGCGCCGCGTCGCCCATCCGGGTCATGATCTTCATCGAGCACACCACGTAGGCGGAGTCGGTGATCTCGACACCCAATTTGGGTGCCGCATCCTCCAGCGGGCCCATACAGAAGGGCACCACGTACATCGTTCGACCGCGCATGCATCCCCGGTACAGCACGGTCATGAGCGACTTCATCTCATCCGGGTCCATCCAGTTATTGGTGGGTCCGCAGTCTCGCTGCGCTCGGGAGCAGATGAAGGTGCGCTCTTCGACCCGGGCCACATCCGCGGGATCCGAGACAGCCCAGAATGAGTTCGGTTTGCGGTTCAGCCGGCGCAACGTGCCGACGTCGACCATTTGGGTGGTGAGCCGGTCCCACTCCTGTTCGGATCCGTCGCACCACTCGACGCGGTCGGGGTTGGTGAGCTCGGCGATATCGCGCACCCAGTTGCACAACTGTGAGTGGCTTATCGGGGCATCATCCAGGCCTGGAATGGTCGCTGCAGTCACTGCTCGCCTCCTACCGGATGACTTGGAGGCTAACCCCAAGTGACCACTCGGTGCAGGAGCTGCGCTTGAGAGATCGCTCACCCTCCCCGAATCGGTTCAGGGCGTTGCATCGCGATATCGCGGGTGCTAGCTGGCTGGGCTCACCGACGACATGTTGAAATCCGGTACCCGGATGGGGGGCATCGCAGTGCGGGAAAACCAGTCCTTCCACTCCCGGCACAAGGTCCGCTCAGTAGCGCCAACTTCAGTGACCCGCCGGAGCAGATCAATTGGGCTCTCGTTGAACCGGAAGTTGTTCACCTGCCCGACCACCTCACCACCTTCGATGAGGTACACCCCATCCCTGGTGAGACCGGTGAGCAACAACGACACCGGGTCGACCTCACGGATGTACCACAGGCAGGTCAGCAACAGTCCACGCTCAGTGCTCGCCACCAGGTCGTCGGTCGACGCCGACGAACCCCCGGTCAACAGTAGGTTTTCCGGCGGCGGGGTGAACTGTCCACCCAGCTCATCGGCAGCCGCCCGGGAGTACGCCAGGGCGTTCACCGTGCCGTCACGCAGCCAGTCGACCCGGTGAATGGGGGCGCCATTGTCGAAGACGCTCACCGAGTCGCCGGAAGCGGTGGTCACCAGGAACGGCGCGGTCTGCAGGCTCGGTGCGGCCGGATCGCTGGACAGCGTCAGCGGCAGGTCGGTGAACCGCTCGCCCAGCCGGGTACCCCCGCCCGGCCGCTCGCTGCCCGGTTTGTCGCTGGGCTGGGCACCGGGCGCCGCGAACGGCGAGCGTCCCTCGTGCGCCGGCCGGCCGTCCATCGACTCGGCCATATAGAGCATCAGGTCGGCGGCCGCCGAGGGCGGCAGGATGGTCTCGTACCGGCCCGCGGAAAGCTCCACCTGCCGACCCGACCAGCTCAGCCGCCGGCGCACCTCGGCGGCCAGCGCGGTGAAATCCAGATCGGTGAAATCGGCGGTGTAGGACCCGGCCCAGGCGCTTCGGGTGAGGTCGCCAGCGACCTTGCCGTTGAGCTCGACGGTGCCGGTGGGCTGCACCCAGCGGCGGCGTAGCCCGGTCGAGGACGCCAGCCAGGTGGTCTCCAGCCGGTGCTCGGCGAATCCGTAGAGCAGCTCATTACTTGACGCCCGAAACGCCGCGGCCAGCTCATCGGTCAGGCGGGCGAACACCCCGATCTCAGTGGCCGCCGCCGGTGCGTCGTAATCGTCGTCAGCCAGGCCGTCAATCAGTGGCGCGGCGTCTCGGCTCGGTCCGGACTGCCGGGCAGCGTCCTCGCTGGCCGCGACCACGGAGCGCACCTCATCGAGGTCGACACCGTTGCCGCTGACCACCCCAACCGAAGCGCCAAAGACCGAGATCACCGCGAACGAGCGGGTGGTGGTGTGCCCATTGGTGGTCATAGTGCTGTTCGCCCAGCGCAGGTTGACCTCGCTGGTGTCGGTGAGCACCACAATGCAGCCGTCCGCCTTCGATGCGGCCAGCGCGGTCGTGGTCAGCTCGTCAGGACGGATCACTGACCGGCCTCCTCGCGAGAGTTGAGCACGGTGATGCCGCGAAACAGCGCCGACGGGCATCCGTGACTGACCGCCGCGACCTGACCGGGTTGCGCCTTGCCGCAGTTCAGCGCTCCCCCGAGCGACCACGTCGAGGGGCCACCGACGGCCTCCATCGCACCCCAGAAGTCGGTGGTGGTGGCCTGGTAGG
>JAODNG010000196.1 GCA_025465385.1 Pseudonocardiales bacterium | reverse complement strand
GGCGTCGTGCTGGGGGTGGTAGCGGAACCCGGCGGTGCGGTACCGGTCGGAACGTTTGTGGGCGTGGCGCGCGAGCCGGTCCAAAGCCACCGCTGCGCCGAGCAGAAAGACCGCGTAGCCGGCGGCCAGGATCACCTCGGGGTTCATGTGGTCAGCGTTCCTTGGGCCTCGGGGACCGGTTCGCTGATGTCGGTGAACAGCACGTCCTCGGGTTCCTCCAGGGTGAGTTTGGTCGCGGTGTGCCGGACGCCGAGCCAGCAGATCCACAGCAACGGCACCACCCCGCCGACGATGAACACCACGTCGCCGGGCAACCGTAGCCACTCCAGCACACCGTTCGTCGGGTTGTTGATGAACTTCAGCGAACGGGCCTCGAAGTAGCCCTTGTCGACCGACTCGTAGAGCTGGGCGATGCCCAGCGGGACCAGGGTCGCGAAGCACATCCAGGCCAGGCCGATGTTCAACGACCAGAACGAGATCTTGGCGAGCCGGTCGGGCCACCGTGGGGCGGGAACGAGGTAGCGCAGGCAGAACAACCCCAGACCCACAGCGAACATGCCGTACACGCCCATCATCGCGGCGTGCGCGTGGTTGGCGGTCAGCGCGGTGCCGATCTCGTAGTAGGACACGATCGGCAGATTCACCAGGAAGCCGAAGATGCCCGCGCCCAGGAAGTTCCAGAACCCGACGGCAACCAGGAACATCACCGCCCACCGATGCGGGAACGGGGTCGTGGACTTGGCCTCCTGACGGGCGCCAAGCTGCAAAAAGCTCCACGCCTCAACGGTGAGGAAGGTCAGCGGGAGGACCTCGAAGGCGGAGAAGAACGCACCCAGAGCCATGTGCTCGGCCGGCTCACCAGAGAAGTAGAGGTGATGCATCGTGCCGACCACCCCGCCGACCGAGTACAAGACGATGTCGAGGTAGATCACGGTCAGCGCAACCCGTTCCCGGATGACGCCGAGCATGACAAAGACGTAGGCGACCATCACCGTGGTGAACAGCTCCAGGAAGTCCTCCACCCACAGGTGCACGACCCAAAACCGCCAGAAATCGGCGGTGGTGAAGTTGTCGGCGGCGTTGGCGAGCAGCCCGACGGCGTAGAAGGCCGGGATCGCCAACGCGGCGAGGAAAAACAGCCACGGCATGTTTCCGCCATGCTCGCGGGAAAGGCGCCCCCGTAACCCCCGGTACAGGATGAACGTCCACAGAAACAGGCCCACGATCAGCAGCAGTTGCCAGAACCGGCCCAGGTCGAGGTATTCGAAGCCCTGCGCCCCAAACCACGACCCCACCACCGACAGCGAGCCGCGCAGGCCGAGGAACTCCCCGGTCAGACTGCCGACCACCACCACGACCAACGCGCCGAGCAGGGCATAGGAAAGCCGATGCTGCCCCCGTGGCTCCCGACCGGCGATGATGGGGGCCAAGAAGATACCGACCGCGAGGAACGCCGCCGCCACCCAGAAGATCGACAGCTGCACATGCCAGGTGCGGACCAGGTTGTAGGGCAGCAACCTGGCCAAGTCGATGCCGAAAAAGTTCGACACGTCTGCCCGGTAGTGCTGCGAGGCGGCACCGGCCAGGGTTTGCACCAGGAACAGCAGCGCGACCACCAGGAAAAACCAGCCCGTGGACCGCTGCGCGGGGGTCAATACCACCTCCCCCGGTGGGCGGAATGAGATCGACTCGGCTTGCCGGCCGCGCCAGCCCAGCCGGTCGCCCCACCGGCCGAACGCTGCGAACAGCACACCGATCCCACCCAGCAAGGCGATCAGCGACAACACGCTCCACACCACGACATTCGCGGTCGGCCCGTTGCCGACCAGCGCTTCGGGCGGCCAGGAGTTGGTGTAGGAGTAGTCCTTACCCGGCCGGTGCGCCGCAGCCGCCCATGCCGACCAGGAAAAGAACGCGGTCAGGTCGTGGACGTCTGCAGCGCTGGTGATCAGCTGCGGTCGCAAACCCTTGCCGGTCGTCGGGTCACCGAAATAGCTGCCGTAGTAGCCCTCCAACGCGGTGAAGGCGCGGGCCTGGGCGTCGGTGTAGACCAAACGACCGGTGCCCTGGTCATACCGGTTGGCTTGAAAGTCGTTGATCACCAGCTGCCGGGCGTTGTCCGACCCCTGCCCGGCGTAGGTCGACTGCACCGACAACGCCGCCCGACGCAGGTAGTCCGCAGTGAAATCCGGGCCCAGATAGGCGCCATGGCCGAAGACCGAGCCATACTCCATCAGGCCGTTACCGAGGAACACCTGCTGCCCTCGGCTGATCTCCTCACCGGTGAACAACACCTGCCCAGAGCTCGACACCACCTGGGTGGGGATCGGCGGCTCGTCAACATAGGTCCGGTAGGCGAGCAGACCCAGGATCAGGAACCCGAACAGCACCACCACACCCACCGCCTGCAACCAGACACGGGACACCATCAAACCCCGCCGCGCCGGCGCCCCACCCGCCATCCCGGGCCTCCCCACTCACGCAGATCAGTGGCGACACCAGTCAAGCGGACCGCGATCAAGGAAACCAGATACCACAGGGTGTTTCCTCAACGGAACAAGATGTCCCGAGGGAAGCTGTTGCCGCAACTGCCGAGCCGGTTCCCGCGACTGGCGAGCCGGTCCACCAGGCCCAGTGCCCTGGTGGAGCGTCCCAGTCCGGGAATACCAGGGCAGGGCCCTGGGTAGCCAGCTCACGCAGGTGCTGAGGGCCTCGACGCGCTTGGGCACTGCGATCTCGACCCCGCAGCGGCGGCCGATCTCCCCGAGGCGCTCCGGATCGTGGCCATACCCCTTGTCTAACGCCGTCGAGGGCCCGACCGGCTTGCACCACTCCTCGAGGTCGCCCTTTCCTTGCTCAGTCCCCGGGGCCAAATGCGGTCGACCAGCACCCGGGTTCCATCTCCCCATACCGGTTCGCCGTAGGCCCGGCGCACCCTCACCTCATGCCCGCTCGCCATGGTCTGCCCTCTCTCGCGGCCAGCCGGGTAGAAGTTGCGATCATCGTGCCGATGGCGCTGCTCACCACAGACCTCACTGCTCACAAAGCTGGCGTCAAGGCACCGCTCGACGGTGACAAAGATGGCGGCAAATACACAAGACCAAGATCTGCACCGGTCGTCAGGGTTTGTCGTGGGGTGGGGACTGGTCGTTGTAGGTGGTGTGGAGCTGTTCGGAGGGTTGGTAGCGCTCGGTGTCGGCGTAGGAACGGTAGGAGGCCTGGTCGGCGGGGGTCAGGACGGTGTCATCGAGGAAGGGGGTGAGTAGGTTGCGGGGCCATAGCCGTCGTGCCCGCACCGCGTTGATCTCCGCGCAGAACACGACGATGGCCGCCTGCAGGTACAGCCAGGCCAGCAACC
>JAODNG010000243.1 GCA_025465385.1 Pseudonocardiales bacterium | reverse complement strand
TCGGCGTCGGCCAGCACGCTCACCCCAGCCCCGCAGGCGGCTGCAGTCAGCTCCAGCCAGGTCTACCTCGCGGACTGGGACTACTGCGATGACTGGAACCACCGCGGCGACGGGCCGTGTCGTGGAGACCGGTGGACTTGGGATGGCCATAACTGGATTCACGATCGTTGGGATGGCCAGCGTTGGAACCGTCGCGGGGACTTCTGGTCTTCGTACTGCGATGACTGGAACCACCGTGGCGACGGGCACTGTCGTGGGGACCGGTGGACTTGGGATGGCCACCGTTGGAACCACGACCGTTGGGATGGCCGCCAGTGGAGCCGCCGGTGAGCATCTTCGCCACGAGCGGTGGATGATCCGTCGCTTGAGGGCCTGGCCCGCGGATCGTGCAGGTTCCGCGGGCCAGGGCCGCCCCACCGTGGCTGCGGTGACGGTCCAGCGCTCCCGAACGAGCGTCGTTAAGGAAGCCGCCATGAGGTGCCGAGAACGCTGTTTTTTTGCTGGTCAGCAACTCTGAGCTGAGCGAGTCCGCGAACGATTCCCCACCTCACGTGATGATCAATCGTGACGCTGACCGTGGAAATGCCATCACTGGGCGCCTGGTAGCAGCTTCTGTAACCACCCCCGCGGCCCGGCGAGAGAACGCTCGCCGCCTGGCTACGGCAACGCGGCAACCAGACCGGGCCACTGTGGCCAGGTCAGCGCGGCCGGCTGACCACCTCCGGTGCGCGATCTTCTCGCCGGGTTCCCCAGTTCGTCGGCGACTGTTACCTACCCAGATCGCCACCAAGAGTGGCATCCCCAGGCTTTGGCGCGAAGGTGAGGAGGCTGATGCTGCGTAACATACGCGGGATGGGCCGTTGGATGCCGTACGTGGCGTCAGCTGCGTTGATAGTGGTGTTCGCAGTGGTGGTGGGGCTGATAGCCGTCCGAAGCGGTGGGGGCGCGACGGAGGCGTCCTCGTCGGCTCCCAGCCCGATAGTGCCTCGTATCAGCGTGTCCCCCGCGACGGCGACGGGGATCAACCCGACAACACCACTCACAGTGACTAGCATGGACGGGCAGTTGACCACGGTTACGGTGACCAACACCGGTACGGGCACGGTGGTCACCGGGGTGTTCACCGGAGACGACCAGGTGTGGCATTCCACCGAGGACCTCGGGTACGGCGTCACCTACCGACTGATCGCTGAGGCGACCAACCGTGCCGGTGGCCACACTCGGCAGCAGGTCACGATCACCACGATCCATCCCGAGCAGCAGGCCTATGCCAACCTCATCCCCGCGCCCACCCTGGTGGCCGATACCGGGGTCGGGGTGGGCCAGCCGATCGTGTTCCAGTTCACCGAACCGGTAACCGACAAAGCCGCCGTCATCCAGCACCTGAACGTCACCAGCAACCCGCCACAGCCCGGCGCGTGGTACTGGATCGACGATCAGGACGTGCACTACCGGCCTGAGCAGTTCTGGGAACCGGACACCACCCTGACCGTCAGCGCGACCGTCTACGGGCTCGACCTCGGTGGCGGGGTCTACGGGGCCGAGAACAACTCCGCCACCTATCGGGTGCACGACTCTTTGATCGCCAAGGCCGACGGAGCAACCGAACAGCTCCAGGTGTTCGACAACGGGCAACCGGTCAAGACGATGCCGATGAGCCTGGGAGCACCGGGTTACCCCACCCACGAAGGCATCCATGTGATCTCGGACAAGCAGCCCTCGATCACCATGAACTCCTGCACCTTCGGGGTGTGCCCAGGCCAACCCGGCTACTACCGGGAAAAAGTCGCGCTGGACGAGCGGATCTCCAACGACGGCGAGTTCGTACACTCCGCACCGTGGTCGGTCGGTCAACAGGGCAACTCCAACGTCTCACACGGCTGCGTGAACCTCTCACCAGCCAATGCGAAGTGGTTCTATGACCACTTCGGGCTCGGCGGCGTCGTCGAGGCCATCCACTCCGGCGGCCCCCCGCTACCGGTGTGGGATCTCTACGGCGACTGGGCCCTGCCCTGGCCACAATGGCAGACCGGCGCCGGTAGCGCCGCCCACCATTAAATCGCTCGCGCAGATGCCGGGGTACAGAGGGTTTTGGACCGGGATCCGGGGTCCGATTCTCTCCGCGCCCCTAGATTCACCCGAGCCAATCAGCCCACCGACAACCTGAGGGAGAACCGCCGCCATTTGCGGCTGGCAGCAGCTTCGTTAACGGCACATTCGTGCCGGATGTGTCAGGCAGCGCAACTTTCTGCGGAGGGGTTGCGCTGTCTGGCACGTGCGGTGGTCACGGCGTAGGGGTGGGTAGCCGCAGATGGGCCGCCACCGGCGGCTTCGCGAGCGCTAGCCCACGGCGCGAGCCGGCGCGTTGGAATCTCGCTGCCTGATGGGCACCATCGCGTTCCAGCGTCCCTCGCCGAGCAATTGCAGATAGTGCGTGTGTAATGTGATTAATGAGCTGCGGTGACCGACGCTAACTAGCGTGCATTCTGGTAGGTTTTCGTGAATCAGAGTGTAGAGCGTATGTTCGATGCCTTCGTCGACGGCGGAGGTGGCCTCGTCGAGAAAGATCAGGCGTGGGCGGTTTACCAGGATGCGGGCAAAGCCGAGGCGTTGTTGCTCACCCGTGGACAGGACGCGTGACCAATCGATCTCTTCCTCGATCCGATCCTGCAGGTGGCCTAGCTGGACCAGCCGCAGGACTTCGCGCGCCTGGTCATCGTCCACCCGCTGCGGGGATTGGGGGTAGCTCAGCGCGGTACGCAGGTTTCCCAGCGGCAGGTAGGGCTGTTGGGACAAGAACAGTGTGCGGCTCGTGGTGGGGCGGCATATCGTACCTTGGGCGTACGGCCATAAATCTGCCAAGCTGCGCAGCAGAGTGGTCTTGCCGCAGCCCGAGGTTCCGGTGATCAGTAGAGCCTGGCCGGATCTCAGGTGCAAGTGCAGACCTTGGACCAGTGGCTGGCCGTCGGGTCGGTGTACCGTGAGGTCCTCGATGTGCAGCCCATGGGGATGGTCTGTAATGGCCACTGAGGGCAGGTCGCGTGTCTGGCTGTTCGCGTCCAGTAGACCGGTTAGGCGATCGAGTGTCGCGCGGTAGGCAGCGAAGAGGCC
The DNA here is from genome assembly GCA_025465385.1 of Pseudonocardiales bacterium. GTDB lineage: Bacteria > Actinomycetota > Actinomycetes > Mycobacteriales > Pseudonocardiaceae. The sequence continues at coordinate 6,261 of JAODNG010000243.1, read as the reverse complement.
GTACGAGTTGCGAAAGAAGGACAACGCGCCCTGCACTTGACCGAAAGCGATAGTGGTCTGCTGGACATCGCCGAGCGTGATGGCGTGGTGGAAGAAGCGCGGCGCCTGAACGAGGTAGGGAATCACTCCCGAGATCTGGCTGACCGCGATGTTGAACCCGTCGAACTTCAGGAAGCGAAAGACAATGCGCCACCTGTTTTTGATAACAGCGGCGAACCTGGCGTCCAATGTCGCACGCTCGACTTCGTGGCCTTGATAAAATGCGATGTTTTCAGACTGGGCCCGCATGCGGACCAGCGCGTAGCGGAAGGAGGCGCCAAGTCCCTCGTTCAGGAAGTTCAGCCCGATCAGCGGACGACCGATTCGGAAGGCGCCCATCGAGGCCACGATCACGTATAGATATGTGAAAAAGACCATCGCTCGGGGGATCGTGTGGCCGAACAGCGACAATGGTCCTGATAGGCTCCATAGTATGGGCGTGAACGAGATGAGCGACATCAGTGATCTCAGCGCGCCAAGGGCCAACGCAAGAGAGTCGCCAACAAACGAGGGGATGTCCTCTTGGATCCGTTGGTCGGGATTGTCGACTGGTCGCATCAGGAATTGCCCACGATGGTAGGCGCGACCCTCCAGCCAGTCACCGACTAGGTACTCGTTCAGCCAGCTACGCCATTTAATGATGAAAGTCTGCTCGATGAGGTACTCGACCCTTGAGTGCACAAAATAGATCGTCGTCAACACTCCAAATACTACAAGAAAGTAGCTGAACGCCGCCGAGTTCAGCTCCTGCAGCGCCGTGAAGAGTCCGTTCGTCCAATACGACAGCAGCACGTCCAGGCGCACCGCCAGGACCGTCATCCATAACATCGCCAACAGCGTGAGCAGCGGCCGCCAGCTGGCGACCCTGCGGTCAGGCCTGAAATAGGGGATGGCGATCCTCCAGAACTGCTTTCCCCAGTGAGTAAAACGTGGTAGTAGCCAGATAACCATGGCCAGCGCAGCAACAGTGATGACAAATGCCGTCGCCGACCAGGCGAGACTTGCACTCCACTCATGTTTCCAATCCAATGACCCAATCAAAATATTCTCCAGCGGTGGCAGCCTGTAGTGAGATAGCCCTTAACTTCCGATCAGACGAGGCGGTGCTTGGGAGCCTCACGATCCGCATAGTCCTCCCAAGCGTGGTGCCTTCCAAGAGCAGCGCCTCGACATCCGGGCGCGCCACCGGCCCCGCGCCGAACCCGGGTGGCCCACTACGCGCCCAAGGCTAAAGAGTGGACCGGCGCGGAGCAGATCCTCGCCGCGGTCGCGGCGGCCGACCCGACGCTACCGGCGGCCCGCGCGCGTCGGTGGGCTGGCGTGGCTGATGCTGCGAGCCACCTCGCGCGAACCCGACCCGCCCAAGATCGTGCATGACGATGTGGTGAGGCCGCTGGGTGGAGTGGTTGGTCCGGATACGCCGATCCGGGGTTCGCTGGGGGTGTCAACTGACGTGCACGGTCAGTGCTGCGGTGTGCAGGGTGCCGCTGGTTTGGAATTGGATGAACAGGCGCCAGTTGCCGGGTGTGGGGAACTCGGCGTGGAAGGTTAGGGACAGCACCAGCGCGAGTGGCTGATCGTTGTGGTTGGGGGTGATGAATTGGGTGTAGACCCGCCACGTGCCGCGGGTTCATCGCGGGCAGCGTGACCGATCAGGTGCCGTGGGGGGACATGCTTGGGTGCAGGTGAGTGAAGCTGGTGAGGTCCGAGCTCTATTGGGTGGTCTTGGTGTGGGCCGTCACGGGGCGGATCAAAGGGATGATGACGTCATCGACGATTTCGATGAGCACCGGGTCGGGGATGGCGTGGTGGGTCTGGAAGTGTTCGCGGAGCAGCGCGGGGGCGATGCTGGCGATGCGGTGGGTCAGGGCGCTGGGGCGGACTTCGCCGCGGGCGGCGCCGCGGGTCAGGATGGTGGTGAGCTCGCTGATGGTGGGGTCGAGGAAGCGGATCCGGATGGTGTGTGTGAGTTCGGGGTCGCGGTGGGTGTCGGCCATGAGGCCGCGGATGGCCTCCCCGGTGGGGCTGTTGAGCGCGTCGGCGATCTGTCGTAGGTAGTCCAGCAGGTCGGTACGCACGTTGCCGGTGTCGGGTGGCTGACCGCGGCGGGGCAGGGTGTGTTCGATCGCGTCGGCGACTAGTTGGGCCCGGTGAGGCCAGCGCCGGTACAGCGATCTTTTGCTGGCGTGGGCCCGGGCGGCTACGTGCTCCATCTTCAGCCTGGCGTAGCCGACCTGGGTCAGCTCCTGGAGTGTGGCCTGGAAGATCGCCGAGTACAGGACGTCTCCTCGGCGCCGGAGCCCCCTACGGTGATCGGCTGAGTCAGTGGTGTTCATGGTCTGCGCCTGTCGGTGGGGTTGGGGTGTGGGTGGTGGTCATGGTGTTAGCCGATGTCGACTGGGTGTGCGCTGGGGGTGGGAGCGGGGCCGTGGCGCAGGAACAGGGCGAGCAGCGCACCGATGGCCAGCAGGATGGCGATGATCAGGAAGATGTTGCTGTAGGAGCTGGCCAATACGTCGAGGTTGGTGCGCTGCCACAAGGGGTAGAGCCCGAGTGGGCCTTGCTGGCCCAGGGCGGTGATGTGCGGGTCGCTGGCGGTGACGGGGTCGAGCAGGCCGGTGCGGCCGGCGAGGTCCTGGGCTTGCCACGCGGTGGCCAGCGCAGTGAGCCCGGCCAGGCCGAGGGCTTGGGACACCCGTTGGACGACGTTGTTGACCGCGCTGCCGGAGTTGAGGATGCCGGCGGGCAGCGCGGACAGTCCCCCGGTCATGATCGGCATCATGGCCAGGCCGATGCCCAGGGCCATGACCATCAGCCACCAGATCACCTCGGTGTGCGTCATGTCAGCATTGATTCCGTGCAGCAGCCACAGGCCGCCGGCGCAGATCGCGAGTCCAGTCACGGCGGGGATGCGGGGGCCGATCCGGTCGTAGAGGCGCCCGGCGAGGGGCATACACACCAACATGACCAGGGCTTGGGGTAGCAGCAGCAGCCCGGTGTCAAAGGCCTGCAGCTGTTGGCCTTCTTGCAGGAACAGCGGGACGTAGAACACCGTGGTGAACAGCCCGATGGACACGATCGCGATCAGCAGCAGCGAGTTGATGAACGGCCAGTACCGGAACACTCGCAGGTTCAGCAGGGGGTCGGCGACTTGGAGTTCGGTCACGACGAACAGTGCCAGGCTCAGGGCGGCGACGGTGAACAAGATGAGGACCCGGTAGCTGCTCCAGCCCCAGTCGGTTCCTTCAGACACAGCCAGCAGCAGCGCGAAGAGCCCGGTGGCGATGCTGGCGAAGCCGGGGATGTCCAGCGGGCGCGCCGCCGGCCTGGTGAAGGTGGGGAGCACGGCGAGCGCGGCCAGCGCACCCAGGATCCCGACCGGCACGTTGATGAAAAAGATCAGCCGCCAGCTGACGTACTCGACCAGATACCCGCCCAGGGTGGGGCCGACCGCGGGGGCGACGACCAGGCCCAGCCCATACAGACCCATCGCGGTGCCGATCTTTTCTTTGGGTACCACCCGGTACAGCGCGGTTAGGCAGGTCACCGGGATGATCCCGCCCGGGATGGCCTGCAGGATCCGGAACACGATCATGCTGTTGAGGCCCCAGGCCAGCCCGCACAGCGCCGAAGCCACCGAGAAGCCGATCAGCGAGATCAGATAGATCCGCTTGAGCCCGACCCGGTCGCCCAGCCACGCGCTGGCCGGCACCACCGCACCCAGGCACAGCGTGTACGCGGTGGAGATCCACTGGATGTTCTGGGGGGTGGTGCCGAAGTCGTTTTGCATGGTGGGGATCGCCACGTTAACGATGCTGGTGTCCAGAATCGACATGAACATGCCCACGATCAGCACCGCCAGCGGCGCACCCCACCCCACCCTCGACGCTGGTGGCGGAGTGGGCGCGGGGGTGGCCCTCGCCGGCAGGCCGGCGGGCGGCGCGGTGCGCGCTGGAGTCAGCTGTGACCGGGTCATTGTGGTGGTCCTCCCCTCCGCGGCGGGTGGTCAGTTCTTGTGGATGTGGACGGTGACGTTCATGCCGGGCACGACATCGACCGAGGGCAGGCTGGTCAGCGCGATCTTGACCGGGATGACCTGGGTGACCTTCTGGAAGTTGCCGCCGCTGTTGGATTGCGGGAACAGCGAGAACACTCCCGCGGCGCCGTCCTGGACCCCCACGACCCGCCCGGTCAGCGGGGTGTTGGGGTAGGCGTCGACGTCGATGTCGACCAACTGCCCGGGATGCACGGACCGGACGTCGGTCTCGTCGACGCGGGCGGTGACGTAGATCTTGCCCAGGTCATAGGCCACGGCGAGCTGGGTGCCGGTGGTGACGTAGGTGCCGATCACGCCGTTGTCCACGGCCACCGTGCCATCGCCGGGTGCTCTGATGGGCATCTGGGGTGAAGCGAAGCCGTCTTGGATCTCGATGCGCCCGACGATCTGGCCTTGGTGCACGTCAGCGCCCTGGGTGGCGGTCCAGTCGAGCAGGGTGCCGGTGGCCGGCGCGTTGATCGCGATCTTGTCGCCGTCGATCTGGGCGTTGTCGGTGCTGACATAGTTGCCCGCGTTGATCAAATAGCTGGCCCCGAAGCCACCGCCGGCGAGCAGCGCCACAATCGCGATCACGATCAGCGCGACGCGTGTGGAGCGCTTCAGGCCGCGGCGTGCCGGTGGGCTGGGCGCTGCGCCGTTGGTGGGCAGGTCGGTGGGCGCGGGGGGCGCCAGGGTGGGACTGTCCATTGCTCATACCTCCGCAGGATGGGTAGCGAACCCCTCCCTCTGAGAGTACGACTCGAACCGTATCTTAAAGAGATACGATTAGTACTCTATTTGGGTGGACTACCCAGCGCGTCACGCGGGGTACCAGCCGCATCAGCAAGTGGCGCGGATGATCGAGACGACCAGCCGAGGACCGGCGCGGCGCTCACTTGACCCCAGGAAGAGAGGAGACACAGCGTGGACAGTCATGTACCTGCCGGAGGCCGCCGTGCTCGTTTCACTCAACGCCTGGCTCGGTGACCTGTTCGACCCAAACAACATCGACCGGACCCGTTGCCGCATTGATCACTTCCCCGGACGAGACCCGTGGCTTTCGCTGGTGGCGGAACCGCTTCTCAGCACGCGGCCGTGGACCTACCGTGGCCGCATGCACTCACCGATCACGGGCACGGCCGCCGGCGTGCCGTTCACCGCGCTGCCGCCGGCCGACGACGGCGCCGCGACGCTGATCATCACCTGGCACATGCTGGACGCGCCGAGGTCGAGCGCCGCGTTCGCTGCCGCGTTGCCGATGAACGACCTGCCCGCGTGGCGGGTGCACCTCGACATGCCGATGTGTGGGGCGCGCATGGTCGACGGCAGCACGGACGCCGTCGTGGAGCTGATGCGCAAGGACGCCCTGATGTCCTTTCTGTACCCGTTCGTCCGACAGGCGACCGAGGAGTTCCCGGCCGCGCTGGCGTCGATTCGTGTGCAGTTGCCGGTCGATGACGGCCCGATCGGCGTGCTCGGCGGCTCGCTGGGTGGTGCCGTCGCGCTGCGGACCCTTGCCGACACCGAGATTCCGGTTTTCGCCGGTGCCGTCGTGAACGGCGCCATCCGGATGCGGTCCGTCGTCGACCTGTTCTCAGGCGACTACCCGTATGACGCCGAGTCCGAGAAAGCCGTTGACAGCCTGGACTTCGTCGCCAAGGCGGGCGTCATCGCCACTCACGCGCCGCTGCTGGTCGTCAGCGGCGAGCTGGACCACCCGGCGCTGCGTGCCGACGCGTTCCACCTCCTCGACGCGTTAGGGGAAAGTTCCGAACTGCTGTCGATCCCTGGGTTGGCGCATCCGCTAGCCGACGAGCCCGGCATCGAGCCCGCGCCGCAGCTGCCACTGGCCCGCGAGGTGGACGCCGGCTTGACCACGTGGTTCCGACGCCACCTCGCGGATGCAGGCTAGGCGATGCCGGCGACCTGCTTGGTCACGACGTTCAGCCGGCCCCGCACGGACCTACACTGGAGAGCCTTCCTACTTGGCGGCTCGGGTCAGCTCGGGAGTTCCTGCCCAAGAGTCCCGTGAGTTCAGCGAAAGTGAAGGTTTTTCGTCGGAAACCCAAGGGTCGGTTGTTGTTGGGAGTGGGGTTCGACCCGTGGGTTCGGCTCAATCCGAAGGGTCGCATTCGAGCAGGGTCTGCAGGAGTTGGCGCACTGTGGTGGCGTAGCGGATGGCGGTC
>JAODNG010000189.1 GCA_025465385.1 Pseudonocardiales bacterium | reverse complement strand
CCTCACCACGCACTCCAACCACTCCGGAGTCGACCTGTCCTACTACGACCAGGCCACCGACTCGCGCTACCGGCCCTACGTGATCGAACCCGCGGCCGGCGTCGGTCGGCCCATGATGGCGTTTCTGCTGGAGGCCTACGCGGAGGACGAGGCGCCCAACGCCAAGGGCGGGGTGGACCGTCGCGTGGTGCTAAGGCTGGATAAGCGGCTCGCGCCGGTCAAAGCTGCGGTGCTGCCGCTATCGCGCAATGCCGACCTGTCACCGAAGGCCCGCGACGTCGCCGCGGCCCTGCGACGGCACTGGAATGTCGACTTCGACGACGCGGGCGCCATCGGCCGCCGTTACCGCCGCCAAGACGAGATCGGTACCCCGTACTGCGTGACGGTCGACTTCGACTCACTGACCGACCACGCGGTAACCGTGCGCGAACGGGACACCATGGCTCAGCAGCGGGTGGCCATGGATCAGGTCGAGTCCTACCTCGCAGCTCGCCTGATCGGCTGCTGACTTCTGGAAGCATGGTGGGCATGGACACTGTCAGCCCCCCGAAAAACACTATGGAAAGCACCGAGGAAACGCGTCACCGCAGGCAAGCGGGTGACGCACTGCGCCGCTGGACCGAGCAGGGCCGTTCCGCTGCGGTGGTGCGGGTGCTAGAGCGGCAGGGTTTCGGCACCGTCGCCACCGGACAACTGCTGGCCGGCACCGCCGACGGTGACCGGGCGGGTGCCCTGTTCGAGGGCACCATGGACACTGTCGCGCTGCCGTTGCTGAGCTCCGCGGTGTCGACGCCGGGCACGGCCAAAGGCCACGTCACCGAGATCAACGCGCTGGACGCCGGTCTCGCCTGCGCCGGCGGCGCCCAGCTACTGGGCCATCCACTGCCTGCACCAGCCGCCGCCGCGTTGGGCGCTGCGCTCGCCGCCAGTGAACCGTGCGCACTGGCCTCCACTGTCGACGGGTCGGCCGTGCTGGTGGCCGCCGGTGCTGGGCTGAAAGATGTTGTCGGAACGCTCGGTGGCCCGGACACCGACGAGATAGCGCTGGCCAGAATGCGTGAGCTGGCCCGCATCGGTGCGACGGCCACCGAGCAGGGCGACGCCGCAGGTATCCCAATACTGATCGATGTGTGGGTGCCGGTCACCACCATGCTGATCGTGGGTCGCGGGGCGATCGGGACCGCGCTGGCGGCGCAGTGTGAGTTGCTGGGTTGGGCGGTGCGCGTCGAAACCGAATTGGAGCCTGCGGTCGTCGCTGCAAAGGAGTTCACCGCCGTCGACGTGCTGGTGCTCCTCGACCACGGGCCCGCTTTCGATGCCGTGCTGGTGGAGCTGCTGCGATCGGGACGTGGTTTCTGCGGTGCACTCGGGTCACGGCACACCCAGGAGGCTCGACGCCGCCGGCTACGGGCCGCCGGGATCACCGAAGAGGAGCTGGCTCGGCTGCATGGACCGGTGGGTCTGGACGTGGGCGCGGCCCGGCCGGCGGAGACGGCGGTGTCCGTGGTCGGGGAGGTCCTCGCGGTGCGGCGGGGACGTTCCGGTGGCCCGCTGGCCACCGCGGCGGGCCGCATCGGTGGGTGAGCGGTCGGTCCGGTCGGCGCTGGTCCGACTGATCCTTGGCGGGGTGCTGGTCGGTGCTCTGATCGTGGGTGGCACGGTGTTCCGGGTGTGGCAGGTGGCCCGGCTAGACGACCGGGCGAAGGCCGACGTCGTAGTGGTGCTGGGCGCGGCGCAGTACGACGGGACACCGTCTGCGGTGCTGGGATCCCGGCTCGATCACGCCGCGCGGCTGTGGCGCGACGGGGTGGCGCCAGTGATCGTCACAGTCGGTGGTCGCCGCGTCGGCGACAACTACACCGAGGCGCAGGCCGGCCGCAAATACTTGACCTCCTATGGGATCCCGCCCGGCGCCGTGGTGCCGATCGGGGAGGGTCGTGACACCCTGGAGAGCCTGCGCGCGGTGGCCGGTCGGGCAGCGGCTGCAGGGTGGCACACCGCGGTGATCGTCAGCGATCCCTGGCACTCGTTGCGGTCTCGCACGATGTCAGACGACCTCGGGCTGACTGCCTGGACCTCGCCGACCCGGAGCGGTCCGATTGTGGCAACCCGCACCATCCAGGCCCGCTACATCGTCCGGGAGAGCGTCGCGTTGCTGGACTACCGGTTGACGCACGCGCCGGCCGGGTCGTTCGGCACCGATCTGGGATGACCCTGGTGGGCTGTCCCTACACCGAACAGGACTGGGCGCGGTTGCTTCCGGAGTCGGCTAAGCGAGCTACCTTGCCCGGATCGCGCCCGGAGCGCCGAAGCCCTTTTGCCAGGGACCGCGCCCGGGTACTGCACTCCGCGGCGCTGCGCAGGCTTGCGGGCAAGACCCAGGTGGTTGGGCCGGGGGAGGGCGACGTTCCCAGGACGCGGCTGACCCATTCGCTGGAGGTTGCCCAGATCGGCCGAGGCATCGCCACCGAGCTGGGTTGCGATCCGGACGTGGTGGAGACCGCGGGTTTGGCCCACGACATCGGCCACCCCCCGTTCGGCCATAACGGTGAGCAGGTGTTGAACGAGGTCGCTGCGCCGTGCGGTGGTTTTGAGGGCAACGCGCAGACGCTCCGAATCCTCACCCGGCTGGAGCCGAAGCTGCTCGATCCGGAGACCGGACGCAGCCACGGGCTTAACCTCACCAGGGCATCGTTGGATGCCACCGTCAAATATCCTTGGCCAAGTGCCAGCGGGACGGGCAAGTTCGGCTTCTACGCCGACGACGCGGCGGTGTTCGGCTGGCTGCGAGACGGTGCACCCGAGGGGCAACGATGCCTGGAAGCTCAGGTGATGGATTGGGCCGATGACGTCGCGTACTCGGTGCACGATGTCGAGGACGGCATCCTGGCCGGCCGCATCTCGCTGGACACTTTGGCTGATCCGGTGGAGCGGGCGCTGCTCGCGGAGCTCACTGCGAAGCATTTCAGCGTGCTGCCCAGTGCTCGGTTGCAGGACGCGGCGCTGGTACTGCTGGCCCTGCCGGTGCTGGGGGTGTTGCGGCGATACGACGGCTCGCTGGCCGCTCAAGTCGCGTTGAAGGAGCTCACCAGCGAGCTGGTGGGGCGGTTCGTGTCCGCTGTGGTGTCGGCGACGCTGGCCAGGTTCGGCCCCGCCCCGCTGGGGCGCTACCACGCCCACCTGGTGATACCGGACCAGGTGGCTGCCGAGGTGGCGCTGCTCAAGGCGGTGGCACTGCGTTTTGTGATGCGCGATCCCCGGCGGCTGGCCGTGCAGGCCCGGCAACGGGAGCTGGTCGCCGAGCTGTGCGCGGCCCTGGTATCTCAGGCGCCCGAGCCGCTGGACCCGGCGCTGCTCCCGGCGTGGCGCGACGCCGCGAACGACAGCGCGCGGCTACGCGTGATCGTCGACCAGGTCGCCGCCTTGACCGACGCGCAAGCGGTGCGGTGGCACGCAGCGCTGCGCGCCGCGTGCTCGTGAGTGGCAAACAGTGTCATAACACTGTTTGCCACTCACGAGGTCAGTAGACCATAGTCGGGTTGTCGTAGTGCTTGAACTCCAACAGGTTGTTCGAAGGATCCCGCAGCACGAACGTGTCGTGCCCTTCTGGTTGGCCGTCGAAACGGCGGAAGGGGTCGGCGAAGAACGGTAGGTCGCGGGCTTTGGCCACGCGGAGCAGCCGTTCCCAGTCCTGTTTATCCCGGAATGTCATTCCGAAATGCCTGGGGTAAAGTTCAGGAGCAGTGTCGATCCGGTCGGAGAGGTGGCAGACGACCTGGTCGCCGAAGAAGTTCAGGGTGATGCGGTCGTCGTATCGCCGGGCCAGCGTGCAGCCGAGACCTTCGACGTAGAACTCTCGGGCCGCTTCCAGATCAAGCGCGGGTATCGCCAAGTGGAAGACGTTGCGTGGCGTAGCTCTCACCGGGGTATCCATTACACGACTCCCGGTAGGGTGTCTGAGCGCAGACCCCGTCGCAGCGTCTCAAGCCCGATCACATCGTCGGCACGCACGTTGCCCAAGTTGACCGAGGGACCCATCCGGCGCAGGAAGTAGGTCTGTAGTTCCTGGCTCGGGGCTTCGAACAGGAGCCGGTCGAGGTCGATGCCGGAGCCGAGGATCTCGTTGACCAGCTCGTGGCGCGGTTGGCCGTCGGACCGGCAAATCCCGCTGCGCCCGCTCTCCCGAGCCTCGGCGGTGACCAGGTAAGCCCCGGCGGCGAAGTCCTCCTCAATGAAGGCGAGCCACCGCCCCGATGCCAGCGCATCGGAACGCCTGATGTCCTTGAAGCCGACCTCACTGATGACGACGAACTCGTCAGCAAATCGGCCCACCCAGCGTGCTTTCTCAGTGTTGTCGATAGGGATCGTGCCGTTAGATATCTCGACGTGCGTAGCACCCAGCTGACGGCACAGCGCCAGCCACTCAGACACGAGTCCGTCCAGCGCGTAGCGCTCGAACAGGGTACCGCCGAAGTAGAAATCGATATCGGCGCTGCGCAAGATGTCGATCTTGCGTTTGATGTCTTTGGTGACCAGGCAGGTTCCCCAGCCGAATTTCACGAAATCCACGAATTCGCCGACGCTGTCTATGGCGTCTTCGAATTGGCCGGTGAACAATCCCGGATCGATGACCATTGTGAGCCCACGCCGTCGTGGTTTCAGCTCGAGGTCCGGTAAGCGCAGTTGCGTGTCGATCACGACGACCTCCCTCACATCCGCCCTGCGCCCAGCCTGATCGGCTGGGTGGAGGCAGATGAATCGGATCCAACGGAATGCTTCGGTCTAGTGGAATGAAAGGGTGAACCGGGCAGCGAGCGACGTTTCCCGGTGAGCACCAGGCTCAGCGGGCTGTGCCGCAGCGCCTCGACGACCAGCAGCGACACGAGCACGGTGACGGCGATCGCGATGACGGTGGAGCCCAGCGCGGACACCTGCGTGGACAGCCATGCCAACGGGCCGAGCGTCAACGTCCACAGCACCATCGGATGCACGAGGAACACGCCGAACGAGCGGTCAGAGCCGATCTCGACGGCCCGCGACCCCGGGCCGCCTGCCCGCCGTACCGACCAGGCGACGCCGAGGGCGAACAACGCCGTGATGACAGCTACGCACCAAGGCAGCATCACCGGCTGAAACACGTCTGAGGCCGCCCCGGGGGAACTGCCAGCACGCACCGAGTGCAGGTACCAGCCCTCGGCCGCGGCACCGGTGACAACCAGCGCCCCGAACACGACCGCCGGATGCCTGCCGACCCACGCCTGCACCCGGTCGGCGTGCAGTGCAGCAACCCCGCCGAGCACCAGGTAGAACTCGTAACTGCCGACGAAGGACCCGTCGTAGCCCAACAGCTTCCCGGCGATCCCGCTCGGGTGCAGGCCGTGCAGTCCGGCATCGATGCCGACCTGCAGGACCGCGCTGATGGCCAGCAGCCACCAGCGCCCACCGCGCCGTCCCGTCGAACCCCGCAGTAACCGCAGGAACAGTGGGAACAGCAGGTAGAACTGCATCGTCACGATCAGGAAGTACAGGTGGTACCAGGCCGTGCCGGTGAGCAGGTTGCGTCCAAGCTGGCTCAACGCAGTGGTGGGTGGCACCGGCGTAGTGATCAGTGCCAGCGCGCTGTAGATCACCGACCAGATCACATACGGCACACCGACCAGCAGGAACCGGCGCCGCCAGAACGGCGCGACGGGCGGCGGCCCGTCGCGGTATCTGTGCACTAGCACGAAAGCGGTGAGGGCGAAGAACGCCTCACGGGTGAAGTGCAGCAGCATCGCGGTGCCGCCCGCGGGGACGCTGTCCGGCGGGTTGACGGTCGTCACGATGTGCACCGCGATGACGGCGGCGAAGGTCAGCACCCGGAGCAGGTCCACCGCATAGACGTGACCCCGGCTGGCGCCCCGCGTCACAGCGGGACCGCTTCGGACCGCCTGGCGTCGTCGACGAGTGACTGCCGCAGCCGGCGGCGGGCCACCTTCCCGGTGGCGGTCAGCGGCAGGGCCGCGACGATCCGGAACTCCACCGGGCGTTTGGCCCGGCTGAGTTGCCGCTCGCACCGCAACCGCAGTCGACTCACGAGATTGGCCGCTTGGTCACCGTCCAGCGTCAGGACCGGTCGAATCCAGGCCACCGGCACCGCTCCGAGCACGTCATGTGGACAAGGGGCTACGGCGGCCTCGGCCACCGCCGGCTCACCGAGCAGAACCTCCTCGACCTCGCTGGGGTGCACCAGTTCGCCGCCGCAGTTCACCACGTCGTCGCCGCGCCCGGCGAGGTAGAGATACCCATCGGCGTCGAGTCGCCCGAGATCACCGGTGTCCAACCAACCTGCATCGTCGATTCGCTCGGCGGCCACGCCGTCGGCGTATGTGCTGATCACACCCTCGCCGCGGATGCGGACCCGGCCCACCACGCCCGACGCGCACCGCCGCCCGTCCGGCCCGACCACCTCCAGCTCCACCCCGGCCGGGCGGCCGACTGAACCCGGCGGGTGACCACCACGCAGCGGGGTGGCGGTGATCTGGCTGGCCGCCTCGGTCATGCCATAGCTCTCCACCACGGCAACCCCGCTGCGCGCGGCCACCTGTTCGCGGGCCGCCGCCGGCAGCGGCGCCGACGCCGACCGGATGAACCGCAACCCGGCGGGCATTTCGGGCACGTTGTCCAGCGCCAGGATCGAGAGTATGGCGGGCACCGCGTTAACCCAGGTGATCCGGCGCTGCACCACGAGTTGCCAGAACCCCGTGCGATGGAACCGCCGGTCCAGCACCAGAGTGCCACCGGCGACGAGGGTGGCGAGTAGCGCGACGACCTGGGCGTTGATGTGGAACAACGGCAACGGGTTAAAGCCACGGTCCGCCGCGGACAGCTCGTGGTGGTCGACGACGCACCGCGCCACATGTAGCAACTGGCGCTCGGTGAGTACGACGGTCTTCGGCGTACCGGTCGAGCCAGAGGTGAGCAGCGCGACCGAGCCCGCCCGCAGCTCCGTCGCCCACGCACCGCGCGCCCGGATAGGCGCCGCCGTCTCAGCGGGCAGTCCGGTCGCCGGGTTCACTCGCATGTCCCGGATGGCCGCCCGGTCGCTGACGACGAGCCACGGTCGTAGGACGTGTCGGGTGCGGTGCGCCTGCCCCGCAGGAGCTCCCGGGTCAACGGGTACCGAGCATCGCCCGGCGGCGATCACCGCCAGGTACACCGCGCAGAACGCCAGCGGATCGTCGACATCGACAAGGACCCGGGCGCCCGGCGGCACCCCGGCGGCGTCGAGTTCCCGGCGCCAGGCATCCGCAGCCGCGCGCAGCATGACGAAGTCGAATGACCGTTCGCTCCGCGCGTCGGCCAGGAAACACCGGTGTGGGGAGCTCTCGGCGCGCTCGGTAACAAGCTCGCGAAGGGTCGTCATGGCGGCATCCTGACCGGCCCACCTGAAGACTAGCTGGACGCGACCTGTGCATACTCTGAGTCATGCGGCACGAGGGCAGCAGGGCTGGTTTCACAGCCTCGCTGTCTGGCCGTCGGCACCCGGTCAGGACGCCGCTGGCAGTCGCGGTCGTGGTGATACTGGCGGTCCTAGTCACAGCTGTCGCGTATCCGGTGTTGCCGCCACGTCCGCAGGCATCGTCCTTGCCGTCCAACTCACCGACGGCTGGCCGTGTCGAGCTGGTCAGCCAAGCGCAGTCGGTCACCGTCGACGGCGTCCGGCGAACGTACCGCTCGATCGCGCCGCTGCACGTGACCAGCCGGCTACCGCTCCTTGTCGTGCTGCACGGTCGCGGCGAGTCCGGTTCCGCGGTGGCGAGCCGGACCGGGTTCCTCGGTCTGGTCGAGCAGCGGCGGGCGATTCTGGTTGCTCCCGATGGGGAGCAGCTCTCGTGGAACGCCGGTCACGGCTGCTGCGGGGTCGCCGGCTCTCGCGGTGTCCCGGATGTTCGCTTCGTGGCAGCGATCGTGGCTGACGCGGCGCGGCGGTGGCCGGTAGACACCGGCCCGGTGTATATGGTCGGGTACAGCAACCGCGGCCAGCTCGCCTACAGCGAGGTGTGCGCGCACCCCACGCTGTTCGCGGCAGTGGCCACCTACGGTGCGGTGCCATTGTCACCGTGCAGTCCAGGCACGGCCGCGGTGCCGTTCCTGCTCGCCGCCGGTTCGGCGGATCGGGTGTTGCCCTTCGGCGGGAAGCGGGGCGGGAATTCGCCCCTACCGTCGGTGCTGCAGGCCCTGATCTGGCTGCGTGCCCAGGATGGCTGCCTTGCCCGCGCGCGGACCGGACGGGACGGCTCAGCGGTAGTGCAGCAATGGAGTGGCTGCACGGGCGCAACAGAGGTCGAGTCGGTCGTCTATCCAGGGCAGGGCCATGCGTGGCCAGCGGCGGGGATCAGCGGCGGGTCGCCGGCCGCCGCCACCGTGATGTGGGCGTTTCTCAGCCGACACGGTGAGCCAGCGGCCCGGTAGCCCTCACGGCGACGGATCGTTGGATAGCACACAGTCACCGCACACGACCCCGGCCACGTTCGGTGCGGCCCGATAGATAAGGCAGCAACTGCGGCGACGGAAGCGCCCGTCAGCCGACGCACTGGCCGTGTCCCGCAGCGGCGGCTGATCCAGCAGCAGCGACGTGATGACCCGCGCCCGGTTCGTCCAGGCCGGCTGACTGGCCGTGATCATCGATGCCGCACCGTTGAGGGCAGAGGCGACGTTGCCCCACAGGACCTGCGGGGATACCGAGAACGCTCTAGTGACCTCGAGAAGATCCCGCACCGGGCCCTCCAGAACGCGCCTGGCCAGCAGCCAGGCCATGCGCTCGGGGCTTGCGTCCTGGCCGCTGGCATCAGCGTCAGCGTCTCGCTGCACCGACAGCGGAAATGCGCCGCCCAGCACGCGCTGCCACCGCGTGCTGCCCAAGTCAAGCTCCAGCAGCTCATCGGAGGTCACCGCGACGGCCAGCGCCGGCGAGACCAGCCGAGCGACCAGACCGAGGTACGCGACGGAGGCGGCCACTCGCAGTTCGACGCTGTCGGGTGCCTGACCGCCGGCCGTGGCCAGCCGGGAGCGAACCGCGGCCACCCGGTCCATCAGCACGTCCGGGTTTTCGACCAGCTCGTTCATCGCGTGCCACGGCTCCCGCGGGATGGAGTCAGGGTGGTGTGTTTGCACAGCGAAAAACGGTCCGAATGCGGCGAGATCACCCACCGCGGCATCGGTCAGCACCGCGACCTCCCCGGCTTCGCCCGTGCCGGGCGGCGCTCAGCCGCTGGCCGCAATTTGCTCGACCGGCACCGCGCCACGGGGTGAATGGAGCAGCCGTTCGGCCAGCGGAGCGAAGATTAGCCCGATCGTTGCCCAGAGAATCAGCTGCGCGGCCACGGAGTACAGCCGGAAGTCGAACAGCACGTCGGCAGGAAAGCCTGGGTAAACGATCGTGCCGCTGGCGTCGGTCAACGGCAGTGGCGTTTCGGTGGTGTGGTAACCGGACTGCTGATCGTTCACGGCCAGGCGGCCCAGCGGGGGCAGGATCGCCATCATGGTGCCGACCGCGACGACGAACGTTGCAGCCGCGAGCACGCTGGCATTCCAATTCCCGAACCGCTTGCGCAACCGCTGACCCAGCCACACCACCGCGACGAGAAACAGTACCGAACAGAACACCGTCAGCAGATACAACCCGGCCCGATCCTTGATGGTGTCGGGACTACCGATCGCAGGCGGATTCGCCGGATACTTCACGAACGGCACCAGATACACAGCGAGGAAACCACCCGCCGCTACCAGCAGTGCCAGCGCGCGCGGCTGGAGGTTGCCGACCCGGCCCAGACACACCGCGTAGGCGACGGCGAATAGCGCACCCACCGCGACGCCGAAGAAGATCATACCGGTGCCGGCACCGAGATTCGCCTGGATGGTGCGGCTGAAGATGTCTGGGTCAGCGGTTCCGGCGGGCAGGCCGGCGGATTTGTCCAGCACCGCTTGGACGGCATCCCGACCGGTCTCGTAGTCAATGGCCGCCTGGATCTGGGGCTCGGCGAAGATCCGCGCGAACACGAAAGCCAGCAAGCCTGCCAGCGCGCCGACGAGTGCGCCCCGCAGCAGGAGTTTGCTTTCCATTGCTCGGTTGCTCCCTCTAGCCGGGTTAGTGGCAGGGGAAACCAAGCAAATGGCGGGCGTCGTGCACGAACTCGTGGAGGTGCATGTCGTTGCCGAACACTGAGACCGCGCCCTGGTCGACACCGATGAAGTAGTACAGGGCCAACGCGATGATCGCCGTGCTCGCCAGCCACAGCACCGCCTTGGACACCGGCAGCACAACCGGGGTAGGTCTGGCGGAGGGTGCGGGAATGCTGGTCACGATGAGCCTCCTCAGGGATCCTGCGTCCCTTGCATTTAGTGGGGCGTCGTGATGGCGAAATGTCTGACTCACCAACCACCTCGGTGACTGGCTCACAGTGGCGCGACCGTGCTGGACTCACACCAGCTTCCTCACGCCATCACGCAGCAGAAACGGTACGGCACCCGCTCACTAAGTCAAGCCACCATCGGCGCTAGGCGGCCCTTTCCCGGAGACGCCCGAGTAGCTCGTTCGGCACGATTCGGGCCTTGAACGGCCGGTCGGCCTCGAAGACGTCATCACCGGTCACTCGGGCCATTTCTTGGTATTGGCCGTCGTCGTCGAGTTCGAGGACCAGCAGGTCGGGCACATCGGGATCGAGCACCCAGTAGCTGGGAGTTCCCATCCGCTGGTAGGAGGCCCGCTTGAGGTTGAGCTCGATCAGCCGGCCGCTCGGCGGCAGCACCTCGACGGCTAGCACGGGCGCCGCGGGAAGATTCTTGTCAGTGAGCTCGTCGAACCGGGCGACCAGGACGTCGGGCTGCACCTCGTTCGAGACGTCGGTCTGCACCGCGAACGGTGCCGCGAGAACAGACAGTTCATCAGGGCAGGCATCGTCGAGCAGGCGGTACAGCCGCAAGCCGACGGTCTGGTGGCGCAGGCCGGGTGCTGGGCTCACCAGGAGCTCCCCATCGATGAGCTCGTAACGGCG
>JAODNG010000151.1 GCA_025465385.1 Pseudonocardiales bacterium | reverse complement strand
CTGCTCACCTCGCTGGGGATACAACCGGACCATCTTGGTGGGCACAGCTACGGTGAGCTGGTCGCGCTGGCCGCGGCCGGCGCGGTTGATCCCGCCGAGCTGCTGGAACTCAGCGAGGCCCGTGGCCAGGCCATCCTCGCAGCTGCCGGGGTCGACCCGGGCACGATGGCCGCGGTCGCCGGTGCTGTCGAGCAGGTCCGGGCCGCGCTAGGGGATGGGCCCGTCGTGGTGGCCAACCACAACGCACCCGGGCAAGCAGTGATCTCCGGACCTACCCCGGCGGTGGACGCCGCGCTGAAGCGGCTCGCCGCGGCCGGGCTGACCGGTGCACGTATCCCGGTTGCGTGCGCGTTCCACAGCCCGGTGGTGGCCGGGGCGACGCCGGTCTTCGCCGCCGAGCTGGCTCGCTGCACCGTCGGTTCACCGCGGTCGTCGGTCTGGTCGAATACCACCGCCGCGCCGTACCCGACCGAGCCCGCCGCGATCCGGGCAACGTTGGCCGCCCACATCGCCGAGCCCGTCCGGTTCGTCGAGCAGGTCGAGGCGATGTACGCGGCCGGGACGCGGGTCTTCGTCGAAGCCGGTCCGGGCCGGGTCCTCACCCAGTTGGTCGACACCATCCTCGCCGACCGGCCGCACATCGCGGTCGCCACCGATGTACCAGGCGAACGCGGTCTGCGGCGGCTACTGCTTACTCTCGCCGAGCTCGCGGTCGCCGGCGTTCCGGTCGATCTGACCGGGCTCTTCCATGGTCGCAACGCCCAGCTGGTGTCTAGGTCGGCGGTTCCGCTCCGCCCCGGTTGGCTGGTCAACGGTCATCTGGTCAAGACCGCCGACGGGCGGCACTTGCCGGGTGGATTGCGGCCGGCTCAACAGCTGGCTGCACCGGAACCGGCACCAGAGATCGGTGCGGCGGCCGGGAGGGAAACGGCCGTGCTCGAATTCGTCCGCAGTACCCGCGAGCTCATCGCGGCGCAGCGCGAGGTCATGCTGAGCTACCTCGGTACCCCTGCTCCAGCCGGGTTAGCGCTTCCGGTGCCACCCGCGGCGGTGCAGGCCGCCGTCGTCCCGAACGCCGCCGTGCAGAACACCGCCGCTGACCCGATACTCGAGTCCGGTACCGGCCAGCCGATCGAACCGGCAGACCTGACAGCCGAGACAGTGCTGGCCACCGTGCGGTCTTTGGTGAGCGAACGAACTGGCTACCCGGTGGACATGCTGGAGGCCGATCTCGACCTTGAGGCGGACCTGAGCATCGACTCGATCAAGCGGACGGAACTGATCGGTCTGCTCATTGACCGGCTTGGGCTGGCTGGTGCGGCCTCCGCGCTGGATGAATCAGTGATGCAAGAACTGTCCCGGCTGCGCACGCTGCGCGGCATCGTCGACTGGATCACCAACCGGAACTGCCCACCACCCGCGGCACCAGCTCAGACCACGCAACTTCAGCCGGCGCGGCGCTACCTCGTCGACGCCGTGACATTGCCTCCACTGGGCGGACCTCCCGACGCGCCGCTCATCGGTCGCCGGATCGCCATCGTCGGGGATGGGGCGGGCATCGCGCTGGAGCTGTCGGTGCTGCTCGAGCGGCGCGGTGCCGAAGTACGGTTGCTCAGCCCGGATCTGCCCATTGAGGTCACACGGACTGATTCCCTCATTTACCTCGCCGCGCTGGACCGGGGCCGGGCGCCGGTACTGCCGGACGGATTTCCCGGGCTCCGGGATGCCGTGCTCGGCGGGATCAGCCAGCTGCTGGTCATCACCGGCTCAGGTGGCAGGTTCGGTCGGGCGCACAACCCCAATGGCGTGGCCGGGATCGGGCTACCCGGCCTGGTCCGCACAATCGCTCGCGAGTTCCCGGATCGCTTGGTTCGGGTCATCGACGTGGATCCCAAGGAGGAACCGGTCCACATCGCCGGGCATCTGCTAAGCGAACTACTCACCCCCCACTCCCCGGCCGCTGTGGGATACGCGGCTGGGCAGCGGATCAGGCTGCAACTCGCCGCCGCACCACTGGACCCGGGGGGATCCGGCGGGCTCAGGCTCGGGCCGGAGTCTGTGGTGCTGCTCACCGGCGGGGCCCGCGGCATCACCGCGCGGATCGCGATCGGCCTGGCTCGGGCCGGTGCCGGTCACCTGGAGCTGATCGGCCGGACCCCGCCACCGGCTGGTGAGGAGGATCCGGTGACGGCGGCAGCGGCCGACCGGATCGCGTTGCGACGGGTGCTGGCAGAGGCCGGGAACCGCAGACCAGCCGACATCGATGCGGCGACCAGCCGGATTCTTGCCGAACGGGAGATCCGCGCGACGCTCGCCGAGCTGGCTGGGATGGCCGTCTCGGCCCGCTACTCCGCGGTCGACGTCCGCGATCCAGCGGCGGTCGCCGCCCTGGTGGATGGCGTGTATCAGCGGCATGGGCGGTTGGACGGGATCGTCCACGGTGCCGGCGTGCTGGCCGACCGGCTGCTGGTCGACAAGACAACCGAGGGATTCGCGCGGGTGTGGGCGACCAAGGTCGACGGAGCGCGGGCACTGGCCGAGGCAGCCCGGGAAGATCTCGGCTTTCTGGTGCTGTTCGGCAGCGTGTCGGGGGTGTTCGGCAACCGGGGGCAGGCCGACTATTCCGCAGCCAACGACGCGCTGGACACGCTGGCCCGGATCTGGGGGGCACGGGCGCACGGCCGGGTGGTCGCGGTCGACTGGGGGCCGTGGGCGGCGCCCGACGAAGGGACCGGGATGGTCTCCGCCGAGGTGACGCGCGAGTACGCTCGGCGCGGCATCGGGATGATCGAGCCTGACGACGGCGTCGCGTGCCTGCTCGCTGAGCTCGCCGGCGGCACCGGTCCCCAGGTCGTGTACATGTGCGCCGACCCGGCAGCGTTCGAGGTCGAACAGGATGGCTGAACCGATCCAGGTGGCCATCGTCGGGATGGCAGCGGTGTTTCCTGGCGCGCCTGACCTGGCCACCTACTGGTCCAACATCCTGGCCGGAGTTGACGCGATCTCCGATGTTCCCGCGTCGCGCTGGGACCCGTCCTATTACGATCCCGAGGCTGCCGCCTCGACCCGACACGGCGACCGGCTGTACTGCCGCCGCGGCGGGTTCGTCCATGCAGCCACATTCGACCCGACCCGGTTTGGGATCATGCCGCTGGCGGTCTCGGGAACCGAGCCCGACCAGCTGCTCGCACTGCACACGGCCGCGGAAGCGCTCGCCGACGCGGGCGGCGAGACCAGGCTCGGCGATCGGTCCCGGGTTGGCGTGATCGTCGGGCGCGGTGCCTACCTCACTCCGGGCCTGGCTCGGCTGGACCAGCGGATCCGTACCGCCAACCAGCTCGTCACCACGCTGCGCGAGCTACTCCCGGATCTCGACGAGGCCCGGCTGGACGCGGTCC
This sequence comes from Pseudonocardiales bacterium, assembly GCA_025465385.1. Lineage (GTDB taxonomy): Bacteria > Actinomycetota > Actinomycetes > Mycobacteriales > Pseudonocardiaceae. The sequence continues at coordinate 2,065 of JAODNG010000151.1, read as the reverse complement.
GGACCGCCTTCCAATCCCGGCTAGGCCCGGAACGGCCGGAGTCCGCGATCGACCTGGTACCCAACCTGGTCGCCTCCCGAGTGGCCAACCGGCTCGACCTGGCCGGCCCCGCCTACACCGTCGACGCCGCCTGCGCCTCATCGCTGGTCGCCATCGACCATGCCGTCGCGGAACTGACCGCCGGCCGCTGCGACGTCGTGCTCGCCGGCGGGGTGCACCACTGCCACGACATCACGTTGTGGAGCGTTTTCAGCCAACTGGGCGCGTTGAGCCCCAGCCAGCAGATTCGACCCTTCCACCGCAACGCCGACGGAATTCTCATCGGTGAGGGCACCGGAATGGTGGTGCTGAAGCGGCTGGCCGACGCCGGCGACGATCGGATCTACGCGGTGATCCGCGGTACCGGGATCGCCAGCGACGGCCGAGCGAAAAGCCTGATGAGCCCTCGCGCCGACGGACAGATTCGGGCCATCGAGCGGGCCTGGCAGACTGCCGATCTCGACCCCACCGAACCTGGTGCGCTCGGCCTCGTCGAGGCGCACGGTACGGCGACCAAGGCCGGCGACCAGACCGAGCTGGCCTCGCTGAGTCGGGTCTTCGGCCCGCCGAACGGCGCTGGTCGCGACATCGGCATCGGATCGGTGAAGTCGATGATCGGCCACGCGATGCCGGCCGCGGGGGTTGCTGGGCTGATCAAAGCCGCGTTGGCGGTACACCACGGCGTTCTGCCGCCCACCCTGCACTGCGACGATCCGCATCCAGCGCTGGCCGGCTCGCGCTTTGCGCCAGTCACCGAGTCCCGACCATGGCCGTCCCGCGGTAGCACGCCGCGCCGGGCCGTGATCAATGCCTTCGGCTTCGGCGGCATCAATGCGCACGCCATCCTGGAGCAGCCGCCGGGCGCCCAACGCTCGCGACGCGCGCGGCCCTCGGGTCCCGAACGGCTGCTGCTGCTGGTCGGAAACACGCCAGCCGAGCTGGAGCGGCAGCTCCAGGCGTCAGACACGAGTCTGCTTGACCGCGACGACGCAGGCGTCCTGCCCCACGGTGGGCCGTGCCGGCTGGCGATCGTCGCGCCCACCGCGCGCCGGTTGGCGCTGGCCCGCCGGATCGTCGCGCAGGGCACCCCATGGCGGGGTCGCGACGATGTCTGGTTCACCGCCGCTCCCCTGCGCCCAGACTCTGCGCCGGGCCGGCTGGCGTTCGTTTTCCCGGGTTTGGAGCAGGGATTCGAACCCCGGGTGGACGACGTCGCCGACCACTTCGGGTTGGACCGGCCGAACCTCGGCGACACCGCCGTACTCGGCCAGCACGGTCTCGGTGTGTTCACCGTCGGCCGGCTACTCGACGCGGCGTTGCGCGAGCTCGGAGTGACACCCGACCTGGTAGCCGGACACAGCGTCGGTGAATGGAACGCGATGACCGCCGCCGGTATCTACCCGCACCGGGCGATCGAGGAGCTCATCACCTCATTCGACCCAGCGGCGATACAGGTCCCCGGGCTGGTATTCGCCGCGCTCGGCTGTGGGGCGGAACAAGCCGACCAGGTTATTGATGGGCTGAAGGGGGTTGTGGTTTCGCACGACAACTGCCCACACCAGTCGATCATCTGCGGTGCGGAAGCTGGCGTGGTCACCGCCCTGGTCCGGTTGCAGGCACGCGGAGTCACCGGTCAGATGCTGCCGTTCCGGTCCGGCTTCCACTCACCGATGCTCGCGCCGTACTTGGACCGGATCCTGGACATCTTCGCCTGCCTGCCTGTGCGACGCCCTGTCAGCCCGATCTGGTCGGCCACCACTGTCGATCTCTACCCCGACAATCCCGACCGCATCCGCGACCTCGCCGCCCGCCACCTGCTCGAACCGGTCCGGTTCGGGCCACTGATCCGGCGTCTGTACAAGGCCGGTGCGCGGGCCTTCGTCCAAGTCGGCACCGGGAGTCTGCCCGGATTCGTGGCGGACACGCTGAGCGGCCTGCCGCACCTCGCGGTAACCGCCAACACGTCGCGGCGATCCGGGCTGGACCAGCTACGGCGGGTCGCCGCCGCATTGTGGGTGGAGGGCTG
>JAODNG010000138.1 GCA_025465385.1 Pseudonocardiales bacterium | reverse complement strand
AAAGTGTGGTGCTCCTCGTCGATGCCGATCCGGAACTTCACCGTGACGGGGATGGGCCCGGCGGCTTCGACGGCGCAACGGACGATCTCGCCGAACAGGGCCCGCTTGTAGGGCAGCGCGGCACCGCCGCCGCGGCGGGTGACCTTCGGAACGGGGCAGCCGAAGTTGAGATCGATGTGATCAGCGAGGTCCTCGCTGCGGATCTGCTCCACGGCCTTGCGGACCGTCGCTGGATCAACCCCGTAAAGCTGCATCGAGCGAGGCCGCTCAGCGGCGTCGAATGTGATCATCCGCAGGGTACCGGGGTGCCGTTCCACCAGAGCCCGGCTCGTGATCATCTCACAGATGTACAACCCGGCGCCGTGCTCACGACACAGCCGGCGAAACGCCACGTTGGTAATCCCGGCCATCGGCGCGAGCACGACTGGGGGATCGACCCGGTAGGGACCGATTCGAAGTGGGGGCACGGCAGACACGCCCCACATCATCCCCCCTCGCGTTCGCGACCGGCGCAGGCATTCCACAGACCATCGTCGCCGTACCCCAGGACATGCAGTCCCGCTACATCAAACGCGGTAGCCTGGCGGGGTTTCTACATCAGTGGGTTGGCCACCATGAGGGGTTGCCTCCGTGCAGGACGAGGGTAAAATCAGCGACGAATTGATAAGGAACTGCAGCACGCGTCGCTACCGAGATGGAGACCATGATGATCGCTTTTGAGGCGCCATCCGCAAGTGGGGCCCCTAAAAGTGCCCATGCGCGGTCATTTCATAGACGTACCATAATAGCTGTCATGACTTTCCTCATGGCCATCGCCGCTGTTGCGCTGGTGACCGCGAACGAGAATGCCGCGTCCCCATCGATTGATACTGTTCTTGCCTGTGGCGACACACCCGGCTTCTGTCCCAATCCGCCCAGCTCCACCAGTGACCACACCAAGACTAACTCCAATAATGCTTCCCAACACGCCAGTGCTGTCAAGACGTAAGGAAGCCGATGAGGATTGCGGGCTGGGTACCTCAGAGTATCCCTGTGCCACCTCGGGTGAAACAAGATGTACTGTTAATCTTGGCGCTCTATACGTTTAACTGTCTCAGCTTTTCTGCGTGGGTGAAGTTAGGTGATGTGCCGTCCAGTCCATGGTTGCTCGGCGAGTGGCTGTATGGCCTAGCGGCGCTCATACCCCTACTCTGGAGAGACCGGGCGCCCCTCACGGTTCTTGCCACTCAATGGCTGTTCACCCTGGCCGCGTGGCCGATGATGCCCCATTATATCCCGGCCGTAGGCATTCCCGTTGCCTTGTACGCAGTCTCTGTCCAGTACGGCAGAAAAATTTCGTTGTTGGCGTTGCTGGCCTCCTTCATCCCGTGCGTAGTCGCGGCCGCGGCAGCATACAAAACCGCTGGGATCAATTCGCTCGTAACCAACGGTGTTTTCTTTTTCGTCTCGGTAGGCTGGGCGTGGGGTTTGGGACGTTTGACTCAGGCTGGCCGTCGGAACGTCGAAGTCCTGGAACGCGAGCGGGAGTCGGCCTGGGAAGCGGAAGTGTTGGCGGCGGAGCGGAGACGGATAGCCCGAGAGCTGCACGACATCGTTTCCCACGCGGTGACCGTGATCGTCTTGCAGGCCGCCGGAGCAGCCCGAGTCGCTGAGACCGACTTCGCTCAGGTCACCCGGTCGCTCGCGCACATCGAGACCGCCGGCAAACAGGCGATGGCTGAGTTACGGCGCCTGCTCGGAGTCCTCTCGGACAGCGACCCCGGTAGCGCCGCCCACGGTGTCGACGGGCTCCAGCCGCAACCCGGCTTGGCGGATCTGACCGAGCTTCTCGCCTCACTACGAGACGCCGGTATGCCGGTCAACATGCAGATCGCAGGAATACAACGCGAGCTGGACTCGAGCCTGGATCTCACCGCATACCGGATCGTGCAGGAAGGCTTGGTCAACGTCCTTAAACACGCCGGCAAGGACGCCAATCCGCGCCTACAGCTAATATGGAAACCGCACAGTCTGTGCATCCAGATCGACAATGACATTAACTGCGCGAAGCGGCAAGCCGGGCAGCCCTTGTCCGGCGGTCGCGGTTTGGTGGGCCTGCGCGAACGAGCCCATGCGGCAGGTGGGGATCTGGATGCAGGGCCCCGCCATGACGGTGGTTACCGGTTGACCGCGACCATCCCGTTCGCTACGCCTGGGGTCTCGTCGGTTCCGCGTGTCGCCAGCCAGGGCCGCGGGGAACAAGGGAAAGTACTAGCGTGATCAGAGTCGTGATAGTCGATGACCAGCCGCTCGTCCGCGCTGGCATCACAATGTTGGTCAACGCCGAGAAGGACATTGACGTCGTCGCCGAAGCCAACGACGGCGAGGATGCCCTCGTCCAGATCCGCGCGCATCGCCCGGATGTGGTCCTTATGGATGTGCGGATGCCGGGTACCGACGGCGTCGCCGCTACCCGCGCTGTCACCGATGAGGGTCTGACCGCCCAGAACGGCGAACCCGTCAGAGTCATTATTCTCACGACCTTCCACCTCGATGACTACGTCCACGCCGCACTGCGCGCCGGAGCCTCTGGCTTTCTACTCAAAGATGCCGCCCCTACCGAGATCGCCACCGCGATCCGTGCGGTAGTCGCCGGCGAGGCATGGTTGGATCCTGCGGTCACCCGCCGGCTCATTGACGACTTCGCCGCCCGCCCCGAGCAGGACGTCCCGACCCCAGCGGAGATGGCTCAGCTGACTCGCCGCGAGCGGGAGGTTCTCACCCAACTCGCCCGGGGATTGTCCAACGCCGAAGTAGCCGAGCAACTGTTCATCAGCGAAGCCACCGTCAAAACACATCTCGCCCGGGTGATGGCGAAACTCAACGTCCGAGAGAAAGCACAAGCGGTGGCCGCCGCTTATCAGACCGGACTCGTGCAGCCCTCCAGCCCCCGTCCACGCCCGTCACGCTGACCACAGCTCACCGCGCCGGGTCGTGCCGGCGGATGGTGAGACGGTCGAGCGGGTGCGGTTCGGCACCGGTCGGTACCAACACCAGGTCGTCGATCCCGAGCGGTGCTTTGGCCGCGGGCGTGTCCCGGTCGCCGATCAACGTTGCCTGGACGAGTCGTTGCAGTTGCTGGCCGCACCGTCGGTAGAACCGCAACTGCGTGCGGCGTCCGAACAGCAGCCAGCCCAGTCGCATGACGGGTCCCAGCGTCGGAGCCAGCTGGGACTGGCAGGATGCGACGAACTCGACCTCTCCAGTATCGAGATGTTTGACCACTGTGTAGGTCACCTTGCCGCGTTCGAAATGACGCAGCAGGGACTGGTAGGACCAACCCCATACCCGCTCGCCGGCACGGACCTCGTCAGTGATCTCCGTGATTCGGACGCCCAGATAGAACCGCAGGCCGTAGAAGCGGGCTTCGAGCAGCATGTCGCGGCCCAGCAGCGGGTCTCGGCGCTGGTAGACGGCCCGGATCAGTTCGGGAGGGGTGAACTCGTAGTCCCGCACCAGCGCGCAGGCGAGCTCCCACGCGCCGCTCGGTTCCGGCGGGCCAGGACGCTCGCGGGCGATCGGGTGGCGGTGCACGTCGAAACGCCACTGCGGGGGGCGGACCTCGGCCGGGTCGTAGTTCACTGGCCGGCCACGCAGATCCTGCAGCGCCGCGGCGTAGTCGATGTTGCCCAGGAGCCGGTCACGCATCGCGGTTCTCGACCTCGCGCAGCGTGTCGCCGATGAGCCAGAACATGGGCGGCCACAGCCCGACGAACAGTGCCCGCCGCTCGGCATTGCCCCGTTCATCCTGACCGACGGTCTTGGCCCGGATCCATAGACCCAGACACAGGGCGATCGACCCGATCGACATCACGTGCAAGTAAGTACTGCGCAGCCCGGCCCGATGCAGCCACTGACCCACCATCTGTACCTCCATGTCTGTGGGTTTGTTCGGTCCATCACGGGGAACACCACCAGCGTCCACGCATTCGCTGACGGTCGCGAGGGGAGAGGCGGGTGCGCAACCTCGGCTCACACGTGCCTCAGTGGGCCACCATCTTGTTCCGGTGGTCGCTGGGGATGGTGCTGGTGTCTTGGCGTTACCTCTGGCAGATCATGCCGCTGCACCGGACGGTGCAGGTTGGTGATGTTGACGACCTACCGCCGCCGCTGCCCGGGCATTGCATCGACGAATGTAGCCAGCCGCTGGAACGCGGTGCCGGTCCGCTGTTTCATCGTGTGTTCGCGGTGTGCATCGACGGGACCACCATGACGGCGCAGGAGCTGATTTCCACCCTGGCCGCGGATCTCAACCGAGCGGTGCCTTCCGAGGTCACTTCCGTAGACAAGGATTCGGACGGTCTCGCCGTCGGCGACGAATTGACGGTGCGGATGCCGGGCCCCTGGGACGGACCGGTCCGGGTGGTCGACCGGACCGAGACTTCGTTCCGGTTGGCGACTTTGCTAAACCATATGGAAGCAGGACAGATCGAGTTCCGGGCGTGGCCTCGAGGCAGTTCGCTGCAATTCGAGATCGAGGCGTGGGCCCGACCGGGTAGCCCGATGGTCAACCTGCTTTATACGCATCTGCGGTTAGCCAAGGAGATACAGCTGAATATGTGGGTGCGGTTCTGCCAGGGAGCCGCTGAGGTCGCGGGCGGCCGGGTTCGAGGTGGCGTCACCATCAACACCCGGGTGGTCGAGGAGTCGCAGTGGCGCCGGCCAGCAGCCCAAGACCGGGCACCGGCGCGGGCTGGTTTGATCCGCTGAGGCGTTGCGATCGCTGCGCCAGCGGGTAGCGTCGACAGTTCGTCTGCGGGTTGAGGGGTAGGTCGTGGGGCACGTGGCTGCGTGACGCTGGCCGCGCTGGTCGGGCGCGCCGTTCGGGCGGTCGCCTCTGATATCACGCCGTTGCGTGAGTCCGTTGCGTTCCGGCGGTTGTTCGCCGGCCAGGTGGTCTCGCTGGTCGGCACCCAGGTGACCCGGGTCGCCGTGCCGCTGCAGGTGTACGCGATCACCCGCTCATCGCTGGACGTCGGGTTGATCGGGCTCGCCGCTCTGGTGCCGCTGGTCGTCTTCGGGCTTTACGGCGGCTCGATCGCTGACGCGGTCGATCGCCGCAAGCTGGTATTGCTTACCTCGACCGCGACGATGTTGGTCAGCGTGGCACTGCTGGCACAGGCCGCGCTGCAGATCAACTCCATCAGTGTGCTGTTCGCGTGCGTCGCCGTGCAGTCGGCGTTCGCGGCGGTCGACTCGCCCACCCGGCGGGCGATCATCCCGCAGCTGGTGCGGACCGAGAAGTTGCCGGCGGCCAACACGCTGGTCTACGGCAGCACCCAGCTCGCGATCATCGTCGGACCGCTGCTGGCCGGGGTGGCGGTGAGTGCCGGCGGTTTCGGGTCGGCGTACGCGATCGACGTCGGGTCGTTCGCTGCCGCCTTCTACGCCGCTGTTCGGTTGCCGCCCTTACCGCCGGGTGAGGGTGCCCGACGGGCCGGGCTCGCGTCCGTGGTGGAGGGGCTGCGGTTCGTCGCAGGGCGCCCGGTGGTGCTGATGACGTTCGTCGCCGACCTGATCGCGATGGTGTTCGGGACGCCGGCGGCGTTGTTCCCAGCGCTGGCCTACGGCGTGTACGGCGGTGGCGCCGGGACAGCCGGTCTGCTCTATGCGGCGCCCGCAGTAGGGGCGGTGATCGTGACCCTGCTGGGCGGTGCCATCGCTCGGGTGCACCGCCACGGGCTCGGGGTGGTGCTGGCGATCGCGGTGTGGGGTCTGGCCATCACACTGTTCGGTCTGACCTCGACGCTGGGGCTGGGGCTGGTGCTGCTCGCAGTCGCCGGCGCGGCTGACACCGTCAGCGCGGTGTACCGCTCGACGATCCTGCAAGTCGCGACGCCACCGGGGATGCAGGGTCGGTTGCAAGCCGTGTTCATCGTGGTAGTCACGGGTGGACCGCGTCTCGGAGACCTTGAGGCAGGGGCGGTGGCGACCGCGTTCAGCCCCCGGCTGTCGGTCGTCTCCGGCGGGCTGGCTTGCCTGGCAGGGATCGGGCTGCTCTCCCTCGCCGTACCAGCATTCCTGCGCTATGACGCCCGAGCCGCCGCTGCTCAGCAGGCGGCTACGGAGGAGCTGGACTCGTGATCAGCTGCGCTGGCTCACGCTGCGCGTGAGCTCAACGTGCGCGGTCGCTGCTCCACGGGCTCCACCGGCACGTCGATCAGCAGCGCCGTGCCGCAGATCAAGCACAGCCATTCGGGGCAGTCCGTGCCGTGCCCGTCGACGCACGGCGGTTGTTCAAACGTCCCGAAATCGGCACACTCCGGGCAGTACAGCTCGATCATCGCTGGGCTGAACT
>JAODNG010000136.1 GCA_025465385.1 Pseudonocardiales bacterium | reverse complement strand
CGGCAGGGAGACGCCGTCCAGCGCGTCGCGATCGAGCTCTACCCGGAATCCGGCGCGACCAAGCAGCCGTACCCGCAGGTCGCGGACCGTAACGTGGTTGTCCGCAAGGCATTGGCGTCCAGCCAGCTCAGCCCGCTCGACCAAGGCCAGCCGCTCGACGCTCACCGGGACCCCGACGGCGATCCGCGAGGCCAGGCACGGCGTGCTCGGCTTATCGCACACCGACAAGTTCCAGTGCCTCGCCAGCAAGCGCACGGTTTCCTTGGTAACGCCCACCTCGGCGAGCGGCTCGCACACCCCGAGCTCAGCAGCCGCCCGCAAGCCCGGGCGGTGCGCGGCATGGCGGTCATCGAGGTGCGTGCCGGTAGCGACGTGGGCGAAACCCCCGCGCTGCGCGACATCGCACACCGCGGCGAGCACGGTCCGCTTGCAGAAGTAACAACGATCGCCGGCATTGGCCCGGTAGCCCGGATCGACGTGCTCGTCGGTAACCAGCACCAGCAATTGCACCCCGATCTGTCCGGCGACGCGCCGAGCGGCTGCCAGCTCCGCGCGTGCCAGGCTGGGCGAGTCCGCAATGGCGGCCAGTACCGCATCGGCGCCGAGCGCCCGGACGGCTGCAGCCAGCACCACTGCGGAGTCGACCCCGCCCGAGAAGGCCACCACCAGCCCGTCCAGGCGTCCCAGCCGGTCGAGCAGCGCCGCCGCGACGGAAGTAGCGACGGAATCCGCAGTGTGCATGGTCAACCATCCTCGCATGCTCAGAGCGGTACCGGATTGCGTGAGATAGTCGCACCGTGGTCGACTCAGCACCGCAGCCATCGCGAGACGTCAGCGGTATCGCCCGGCTGGATTCTGATCGCAGGCGACGCACCGCCGTGCCCGAAGTCATCTTCGCCGAGGGCAAGACCGAGGAGCAGACGCTGCGCCTGCTCGCCGCGCAGCGCGACTGCGAACCCGGGTTCCCAGCGCTGGCCACCCGGTGCCCCGACGGGGTGCTGCGCCGGGCGCCACGCTGGTTTGAGACCGAGCCGGTGGTGACCGACCCGATCGGGCGCACCGTGATCGTCGGTGCGCTGCCGCCAGCCCGCGGGTTCGTCGCCGTGCTCACCGGAGGTACCTCAGACCTGCCGGTCGCGCGCGAAGCGATCGCCACTTTGCAGGCGCTCGGCGCCGGACACCGGTTGATCGCCGATGTCGGGATCGCCGGACTGCACCGGCTGCTCGCGCACCTCGACGAGCTGTCCGTGGCCGACTGCGTGATCGCCATCGCCGGAATGGAGGGCACCCTGCCTGGGGTGGTAACCGGGCTGATCCGAGCACCCGTGGTGGGGGTACCCACCAGTGTGGGCTACGGAGTGAGCGCTGGCGGACACGTCGCCGCGGCGACCATGCTTGCCTGCTGCGCGCCGGGCTTGTCAGTGGTCAACATCGACAACGGATTCGGCGCGGCGGCGCACGCGGTCAAGATCGTCATGAAGGTGCACAGTGGCTGAGCCCAGGGCGGCGTATCTCGACTGCACCGCCGGCGTGGCCGGTGACATGCTGCTCGGTGCGCTACTCGACGCCGGCGCTGACCTCGCTGCGGTGCGCGCCGCGGTGACCTCGCTTGGGGTCTCCGATCTGGACGTCACAGTCTCGCAGACGCGGCGCTGCGGTCTGCGCTGCGCGCGCGCCGTGGTCGTCACTCCGGGGACCGACCAGCCCACCCGACGATTGGCCGAGGTGCTCGCCGCCATCGAGGAAGCCCCGCTGGGCGCAGCAGCCGCCCGGGTGGCCGCTGACACGTTCCGGCTCCTCGCGGATGCGGAGGCTGCGGTGCACGGCATTCCGGCTGAGTTGGTGCATTTCCATGAGGTCGGGGCCGCCGACGCTCTCGCCGATGTGGTCGGCACCGCCGTCGCGGCCGAACAGCTCGGCTTGCTGGTCGACGGAGCGCTGGTGACCTGCTCGGCGCTGGCGGCCGGCAGCGGGACAGCGCGCAGTGCGCACGGCACGATCCCGATTCCAGCACCCGCCGTCCTGCAGATCGTGGCTGACCGTGGGCTGTCGCTGACCGGCGGGGACCTTGCCGGGGAACGCAGCACGCCCACCGGGGCGGCCCTGGTTGCGGTCCTGGCCACGCTAGGGCCGTTGCCACCGATGACGGTTGACGCGGTGGGCAGCGGCGCCGGACGGCTGGACACCCCGGAGCGACCGAACATCACCAGGCTGGTGATCGGCTGCCGCACCGAACCGGGGACAGCGCCTAGCCCCGCGGAGCCGGTCACCGTGGTGGAGACCACGGTCGATGATCTCGATCCGGAGCTGTGGCCGGGAGTGCTGCGCGCGGTCCGAGCGGCCGGAGCCTGGGACTGCTGGACCACCGCCACCGTCGGTCGACACGGCAGGCCTGGGCAGCTGCTCACCGCGCTGTGTACCGAGCAGATCCGCCCCGCGGTGGTGGATGCGGTGTTCCGGCACAGCACCACGCTGGGCGTACGGTGGGCTGCCTGGCAACGCACCACGCTGCCGCGCACCACCGTCCCGGTGCCGGTGGGGCCGCCTGGGGCCGAGCAGGAGATCAACATCAAGGTTGCCACCGGACCGGGAGGGCAGCGGACTGTCAAGCCAGAACTCGCCGACGCGGAGCGGGTCGCCGAGCTACTCGGTTGGCCGGTGCGCCAGGTCTGTGAGGCGGCCCTGTCGGCTTACCGTCACAGCGGTCCGGCTGGCGTGGTAGCGCCATGAGTGCAGATGAGCTCGCGGGGTCTCATGTGCTGCTCACCGGCGCGACCGGGTTCTTGGGGCAGGCGACTTTGGAGCGGCTGCTGTCCAGCTACCCGGACACCCATATCTCGGTACTGATCCGGCCCCGGGGGGAGCGCACCGCGACCGACCGGCTCAGCGCGTTGCTCCGGAAAAACGTGTTCCGCCCGTTGAGTGAGCGCCTCGGCATGGCGGAATTGGCGCGGCTGGTGTCCGAGCGGGTCACGGTCATCGAGGGTGGCCTTGGTTCGGTCACGCTGCCCGCGGATCTAGACGTCGTGATCCACGGTGCCTCCACGGTGTCCTTCGACCCCCCGGTCGACGAAGCTTTCCGCACCAACGTCTCGGGTGTGGCAGCCCTCTATCAGGCACTGACCGGATCGCCGCATGTGGTGCACATCTCCACCGCCTACGTCGCGGGCACCCGCAAGGGCGTCGTCACGGAGGCAGCCTTGGACCACGCCGTGGACTGGCAGCTGGAACTGGAAATGGCGCTGGCTGCCCGGCTCGACGTGGAGCGGGACTCCCGGCGACCGGAGGTGCTCCGCCGCGCGCTGGCCCAAGCAGGCGACCAGCACGCCAAAGCCGGCGCGCAGTCCACCGCCGCCGACGCTGAACGGCTGCGCACCGAGTGGGTCACTCGCCGGCTGGTGGACTACGGCCGCACCCGGGCCCGGAGCCTGGGCTGGCCGGACGTCTACACGTTCACCAAAGCCCTGGGTGAGCGGGTCGCCGAAGCGCTGTGGGCACAGCAGGGCCGGCCGCTGTCGGTGGTCCGTCCCGCTATCGTGGAAAGTGCGCTGCGGCACCCTTACCCGGGCTGGATCGACGGCTTCAAGATGGCCGATCCGCTGATCATTTCCTTTGGCAGAGGCCTACTGCGCGAGTTCCCTGGGCTACCCGACTCCGTGCTCGACGTCATCCCGGTCGATCTCGTGATCAACGCGATCCTCGCGACCGCCGCCCGACCTCCTGCCACCGGGCCGGCCTACTTACACGTCAGCTCCGGGGCCAGTAACCCGCTGACCTTCCAAGACATGTACGTGCTGTGCCGGGAGTACTTCGACAACCACCCCATTCCCGACGGTGATCGCGGTCATATCGCTCCACCCACCTGGCGATTTCCCGGCAGCCAGCAGGTAGAGCTGAGGCTGCGTGCCGGGGAACGGGCCGCGGCGTTAGCAGAACGCGCGCTGTTGGCACTGCCGCCGTCGAGGCGTTCCCAGGATTGGCTGACCAGCCTTGGCCGCCAGCAGCAGGAATTAGTGCAGCTACGCGAGTACGCCGACCTCTATGGCGTCTACGCCCGCGCCGAGGTCATCTACGACGACAGCCGGCTGCGGGAGTTGCATGCGGCGCTGCCAGCGAAGCGGGCCCTCGAACACGGCTTCGACCCCACCGTCGTCGACTGGCGGGCGTACCTGCAGGACGTGCACTGCCCGTCGATCACGGCCACGGTCCGGCGGGCCGGGCAGCGACGTGGACGCACGACCGCCGACCGTCGCAGATCACCGTCACTATCGTCGCGGTCGCTGCCCGAGCGAACCGACGTCGCCGCGGTGTTCGACCTGGAGGGCACCATCGTGAACTCCAACGTCGTCGAGTCATACCTGTGGGCCCGGTTGGCGACGATGCCCCGCACCGGCTGGCTGCGCGAGCTGGCCGATCTGGCCTGGTGCGCCCCCCGATACCTCTCAGCGGAGCGCCATGACCGCGGCGAGCTGCTGCGAGCCTTCCTGCGCCGCTACGCCGGCGCGCGGGCCGACGAGCTGCGTGCGCTGGTCACCGACGTTCTCGGCGACGCGCTGCTGCACCGGGTGATGCCCGAAGCTACTCGCCAAATCCGCCGCCACCGCGCGGCCGGACACCGAACCGTCCTGATCACCGGCGCCGTCGACCTCCATGTGGAGCCGCTATCAGTGCTTTTCGACGAGGTGGTGGCCAGCCGGATGCACGCCGAAGACGGCGTCCTCACCGGGTTCCTCGAAACCCCTCCGCTGGTCGACGAGGCGCGCGCGGCGTGGCTGCGGCACTATGCCCAGGTGAAGGGTCTGCACCTGGACCGGTCCTACGCCTACGCCGACAGCTACTCCGACCGCCCGTTGCTTGAGGCCGTCGGGCATCCGCAAGTGGTCAACCCGGACGCCCAGCTGTTCCGGCACGCCCGACGGCGCCGCTGGCTGGTGCACCGCTGGGGGGCGCACACCGGTGGGCTGCTCGAGGTATTACTCGACGTCACCCGAGCCGACGCCAGAGCAGCGCCGCGGTGAGCCTCGCGCTGCAGTACCACCGCTCCGCCGGCCGCTACTTCGCCGCCCGCGCGGTCAGCGGCAGCCGCGCCGGCGGGCGGCTAGCGGGCATGCTGGCCAGCAACGTCGCGCCGCTACGGCTGGTCGAGCAGGCCGACCCGGTACCGGCCGATGAGTCCTGGAGCCGGATCGAGCCGGTGCTGTCCGGAATCTGCGGCTCGGATCTCGGCCTGCTCACTGGCCGATCCTCGCCCTACCTCGGGCCATTGACGTCGATGCCGTTCGTCCCCGGCCATGAGGTGCTCGGCCGCACCCTCGACGAGCTGCCCGGGCTACCCCGGGGTAGCCGGGTAGTGATCGATCCGGTGCTGCGGTGCGCGGCGCGTGGCGTGGCGTCCTGCCAGGCTTGCCTGGCCGGGCATACCAGTCGTTGCGACCACATCACCACCGGACGCCTAGCTGCAGGGCTACAGACCGGCTTCTGCGCCGACACCGGAGGTGGCTGGAGCCGCCGGATGATCGCCCATGCCAGCCAACTGCACCCCGTGCCGGACTCGCTGCCCGACCAGATCGCCGTCCTGCTGGAGCCGTTGGCCTGCGCGGTACACGCGGCGCGCCGGGTACCGGTCAGTCCCGGCGCCTCGGTGCTGGTGATCGGCGCGGGCACGGTAGGCCTGCTCACCCTGCTCGCGCTGCGCAAGCTCACCGCGGCCGGCGAGATTCATGTGATCGCCAAACACCGCCACCAAGCCGACCGGGCCCGCGAGCTGGGCGCCACCCAGATCATCGGCACCGACAGCACCGCACGGACGTTGCGCCGCAGCACCGGCGCGCTGCTGGTCGAGCCCGAACTCGGCGACGGCTACCTGCTCGGAGGGATGGACCTGGCCTTCGAGTGCACCGGAGGTGCCTCGGGTTTGAACACGGCGCTGCGGTCACTGCGAGCCGGGGGCACGGTGTTGGCATCCGGAATGCCCGCGGCTGGGGTGGATCTCACCCCACTGTGGTACCGGGAGCTGCATCTCGTCGGGACCTACGCCTCGGCGACAGGGGAGGAGCCCAGTGAGGGTGATTTCCCGGCCGCCATTTCGCTCGCGGCATCAGCGGCGCTGGACGGTTACGTTGACACGATGTATCCGCTGGAAAAATGGCGCGACGCGCTTGATCACGCGGCTGCAGCCGGCCGGCTGGGCACCATCAAGGTGGTCTTCGCCCCCGGTCGAGGATAACGAGGCAGTCAGCGTTAAGAGTCAGCGGGAAGCGCAGCGCTGCGGGGACAGGAGCAGGTGAGAGTGTGGGCAGACCAGGTTTCGTGCTCGACGTCGACGAGCGGACTCCGCCGCTGCTGATGCACGAGGGCGAGGGGTTCCGGCTGGAGCGCTTGCCGCTAGGCAGCCGGGTGATCTACCCGCCGGAGTCGCTGCCGGGCATCGTCGACCTCGAGGGCGCGATCCGCCACGCCCTGCTGCATCCGCACGGCAGCGACCCGCTGCCACAGTTACTCCGGCGCGGGATGCGGCTGACGATCGTCTTCGACGATCTGTCCCTGCCCCTGCCGCAGATGCGCACTCCGGACATCCGGCAACGGGTGATCGAGCAGGTTCTGGAGCTGGCCGCTGCCGCCGGGGTGGACGACGTCGAACTCATCGCCGCGAACTCGCTGCACCGGCGGATGACCCCGGCGGAGCTCAAGCGTGCCGTCGGCGAGCGGGTATTTCGCGCCTTCCATCCGGATCACCTGCGCAATCACGACGCCGAGGACCCAGACGATCTCGCGCATCTGGGCACCACCCCGCACGGCGAGGACGTAGAGATCAACCGCCGGGCCGCCGAAAGTGACCTGATCGTCTATGTCAACATCACGCTCACCGCGATGAATGGCGGCTCCAAGTCGGTGGCGGTGGGATTGGCGAGCTATGCCAGCCTGCGCCACCACCACAATGTGCACACATTGCGACATTCGCGCTCGTTCAACGATCCCCCTCATTCGGCGATGCACCAGTCTTACGACCGGATGGCCGACGTCATCGGCGGCCAGGTGCCGGTATTCACCATCGAGACCACATTGAACAACGAGCCGTTCCCGACGGCGCTGCGTTTCCTCACCCGCCGCGAGTGGGAGTGGAACCTCACCGACCAAGCCAGTTACCTGGCGGTCAAGCGAAGCAACGACCTGGCCACCGGCAAGCTGCGGCGGCGGATCTGGCAGGCCACCGAGGCGCCGTACGGCATCACCGGGGTGCACGCCGGAGCCCCGACCCAGGTGCACCCGCACACCCTGGCCGCGGTGCACCACCAGCAGCTCACCGAGGTGCAAGGGCAGGCCGACGTGGCGATCTTCGGCTTGCCCTACATCTGCCCGTACAACGTGAATTCAATCATGAACCCGATTCTGGTGATGTCCCTGGGACTCGGCTATTTCTTCAACCTCTACCGAGGCAAGCCGATCGTGCGCCAAGGCGGAGTGGCGATCTTCTATCACCCGATGCCGCACGAGTTCCATCCAGTGCACCACCCTAGCTACATTGATTTCTACGAACTACTCGCCGAGACCACGGACCCGGTGATGCTGGAAACCAAGTACGAAAAGCAGTTCGCTACCGACCCGTGGTACACCCATTTGTACCGAACCAGTTACGCTTACCACGGCGTACACCCGTTCTACATGTGGTACTGGGGCGCGCACGCGATGCAGCACCTAGCCGATGTGATCTTCGTCGGGGGAAACCGGTCGACCACAGCGCGGCTAGGATTCCGGGCCGCGTCGAGTTTGGCTGACGCGCTGGAACTGGCTAGAGACACCGTCGGTGCCAATCCGGAGATCAGCTACCTGCACGCCCCGCCGATGGTGCTGGCAGACGTGCGATGAGTGGCCTACGCGACGATCTTCGGCTGCTGCGCCACGGCCGGGACTGGCGGGGCCGGTCGCGGGTGCCTCGGTCGGCGCAGCGCTGGGAACAGCCCGACAACGGCGATGACTTCCCCACCGCGTGGGCCCGGACTGCCGCGGCCGTGGCGCTGCGCAGCGCCCTGCAGCAGGCGATGCTCAAGCCGGTGATCTGGAGCCAGACCCGGCCGGTGGTGCACGGCCGCGAATATCTCGACAGCGTCCGTGGCCCGGCAGTCTTTGTCGCCAACCACTCCAGCCACCTGGATACGCCGTTGATCCTGGGCGCACTGCCAACGCGGATCACCAGGAAACTCGCCGTCGGGGCCGCCGCTGATTACTTCTTCGACTCTCGGACCGTCGCCGCGGCCACCACGTTACTGTTCAACGCCTTCCCTGTGGAGCGGCGCGCGCGACGGGGCCGCAGCCTGGCCGCCGAGTTGGTCGACAGCGGCTGGAGCCTGTTGCTCTACCCGGAGGGCAGCCGCACGGTGGACGGCTGGCTCACCGGGTTCAAGCTGGGTGCCGCGCAACTGTGCTCGATGAAGGGGATACCGGCAGTGCCTATCGCGCTGCGAGGTACGTTCGCCGCGATGCCCCGCGGTCGGCGGTGGCCGCAGCCGGGCCGGCCGCGGGTCTCCGTCCGGATCGGCCGACCGCTGCGCATCGAAGCAGATGAGACCGTGCCCGAGTTCCGCATCAGGCTGGTGCGCGCCGTCGCCACACTGTGGGCAGAAGATGATCTTGGCTGGTATGGCGCCCTGCGAGCGGCAGCCGACGACTCGCTGGCGCTGCCTACCGGATCGCACAGCGCGCTGCCCACCACCGCGTCCGGCCAACCCGCGCAGGACGACGATGTCGCGTCGTGGCGCCGGATCTGGGAGGCCACCCGCCCCCCCGCTGACGACGGTCCACGCCAAGTCTGGACAGACTGACGGTGCGGCAGCGTGACGCGACGCGGTCGGTCAGCCGGCGTCGCCGCCCGCAGGTAGCGACTCGAAAATCTCCTTACACTGCGGGCATACCGGGGAACCCGGCTTGGCGGCGCGGGTCACCGGGAACACCTCGCCACACAGGGCGACCACCTGCGTGCCCATCACCGCACTCTCGGCGATCTTGTTCTTGCGCACGTAGTGGAACATCTTGGGCGTATCGTGACCGGTGCCGTCGGTCCCCTCAGGGCGGGTATCGACATCAGGCAATGTTTGGGTCGGCGTGCTCACCGTCTCATGATGCCACTCGTGAGTGGCAAACAGTGTTATGGCACTCAATGCCACTCACGAGGAGAGCCTTCAGCCCTCCACTATCGGGTGATCGCCGCTCTCCAGCTCACGGCCACGAAGATCACCCTGCTCCAGACCGTGACCCGGCCTAGTGACCTGCTCGGCCTTGCGAGGGGCGCGGTCATTGGCGACGAGCACCGCCATCCAGGGAAGGGGCACCGAGAGCACGACGAAGGCCAGCGCGAGCCACCAGGTCTGATAGAAGACGCCAGCAAGAATCAGGCACGGGATGCGGGCCGACATCAGAATCGCGTACTTGCGCCGTCTGGCAGCGAACTGCTCGGCGTAGGACGGTTCCGCCGCCGTGATGACAACAGCAGCATCACCTCGTCGGCGGCCGTGCTGAGATTGATCCCGCGCGTCCTGACGTCCCGATCTGATACTCGACCTCCTATCTTTTCGCCCTTGTGGCTGCCTTGACCTGTTGCTTGTGCTCTCGGACCTTGGCCAACGAGTCGGCGTCGGTCACGTCGGCGACCGAGCGATAGACACCCTCATCTCCGAAGGCGCCGGCCACCTCCCGCCAGCCGTTGGGCCGCACGTTGCACTGCTTGCCGAGTAGGGCCACGAAAATCTGCGCCTTATACG
>JAODNG010000125.1 GCA_025465385.1 Pseudonocardiales bacterium | reverse complement strand
CGAGCAGGTCGAGCACAACCTGGGTCAGCTGTGGATCCCAGAGCCCGTCGTAGCCGACGTCGTCGTCCACCGTTCCGATCGTGGCGTGCTGCAGCTCCGGCGGCAGCACGCCACGGCGGCCGAGCAGCAGCTGGTAGTGCTGCGGTGGCCCCCCGTCGGCGAACTCCACCCGCAGCACAATGTGTTCGGCCCGCGGCTGCTCGTCGGCGAGCGTCACCGACTGGGCGACGTGCACACCCGCGATCGCACGCCCTTTCGCGGCGAACCAGCGTTGCGCCGGCAGCCAGTCGGCCAGCCGGTCGGGAACTGCGCTCACGGGCTGTTCTTGGGCCAGGATGGCGAACCAGTAAAAGCCGTGACCGGGCAGCGTGAGCAGGTAGGGCAGCTGACCGATCGGCGGGAAGGGTGCGCCTCCGGTCAGCTCCACCGGCGTACAGCCGCGCCAGGGGCCCAGATCGAGCTCCACCGGCTGCGGTAACCGAGACATGTTGTTCACACATAACACGACGTCGCGGCTGCCGTCGGGCTCGTGGTGCTCCCGAATGTAGGCCAGCACGCTCGGGTTGGAGGCGCCCAGCTCGTGGAACTTGCCCAGGCCGAACGTGGCGTGTTGCTTGCGGATTTCGATCATCCGCCGGTTCCAGTGCAGCAGCGAGTTGATGCCCTTGATCTGCGCCTCGACGTTGACCGCCTGGTAGCCATAGAGCGGATCCATGATGATCGGGAGGTACAAGCGACCAGGATCGCAGAACGAGAACCCGGCGTTGCGGTCCGGTGTCCAGTGCATGGGGCCGCGAACAGCGTCGCGGTCGCCCAACCAGATGTTGTCGCCCATGCCGATCTCGTCGCCGTAGTAGAGCACGGGCGAGCCGGGCAGCGAGAGCAGCAGCGCGGTGAACAGCTCAAGCTGGTTGCGGTCGTTGTCCAGCAGCGGGGCGAGCCGGCGGCGGATCCCGATGTTCGCCTTCATCCGGGGATCTTTGGCGTACTCGGCGTACATGTAGTCACGCTCGTCGTCGGAAACCATTTCGAGGGTGAGCTCGTCGTGGTTGCGAAGGAAGATGCCCCACTGGCAGCCGCTGGGGATCGGTGGGGTCTGGGCGAGGATCTCCGAGATCGGGAAGCGCGACTCCCGTCGGACCGCCATGAAAATCCGCGGCATCAGCGGGAAGTGGAAGGCCATGTGGCACTCGTCGCCGCCCACGCCCGCGTCACCGAAATACTCCACAACATCGGTGGGCCACTGGTCGGCCTCGACGAGCAGGACCCGGCCGGGGTACTCATCGTCGATGACCTTGCGACAGCGCCGCAGGAAGGCGTGGGTCTCGGGCAGGTTCTCGCAGTTCGTGCCCTCCCTCTCGAACAGGTAGGACACCGCGTCGAGCCGAAAGCCATCGATGCCCAGATCCAGCCAGAACCGCAGCACATCGATCATCGCGTCGGCGACCGCCCGGTTGTCATAGTTAAGGTCGGGTTGGTGGGAAAAGAAGCGGTGCCAGTAGAACTGGCCGCGCACCGGGCAGTAGGTCCAGTTTGAGCTTTCGGTGTCCACGAAGATGATCCGGGCGTCGGGGTAGCGAGTGCTGTCGTCGCTCCAGACGTAGAAGTCGCCGTATGGGCCATCCGGGTTGCGCCTCGAGTCCTGAAACCACGGGTGGGTATCGGAGGTGTGGTTCATGACCAGGTCGGTGATGACGCGGATCCCGCGCTTGTGCGCCTGGGCGAGGAAGTACACGAAGTCCTCGACGGTGCCGAACTCCGCTAGCACCGCCCGGAAGTCGCGGATGTCATAGCCGCCGTCACGCAGCGGCGAGTCGTGCAACGGCGGCAGCAACAGGCAGTCAACACCCAACCACTGAAGGTAGTCCAGCTTCTCCGTCAGCCCGCGCAGGTCGCCGGAACCGTCGCGGTCGGAGTCGGAGAAAGCACGCACGAGCACCTCGTAAAACACCGCACGCTTGAACCAATCGGGCCCGACACGCCGCTCACGGACCTGCCCGAAGAACCCCGCAGTCGCCCCAGACACCACGCCGGGCGCAACTCGCTCGCTCATCACCGTTCACGCTAGTGCTGCCACCGACAACCGTCGCGCTGGACAGCGTCCCTCAGCGGTGCCTTTCCACGACCAGGATGCGCGAGACACCGTGTGCTAGGCACCGTTAACCTGGTGAGTTGATCGGCACTGTTGCAGTTGCGGATCGTCGCGAGCTGTCAGGCTGCGCTGATGCGTCCTCGCCCTGCGCGAGCGTCCAGACCGAGGTCTGCTTCGTCGGTTTCCGTTTCCACCCAGCGCATCCACCGCGGCGTCGATGACCGTGAGTCTCCGCTCGGGCGTGGCACTGATCGGATGTTCCCAGCGAACTCTCAGTTACCGCGTACAACCATATCCGTGATCGGGCGTCTCTTCTGGGGTACCTACCCACTCAGATCCAGCACGCCGGACGGCTAGTTCCTAAGGAGCCCACGCAATGCCTGAAGATTTGATCAGCCGGCAGCGGCTAGCGACGGATGTGCGGGATGACCTCCGGCACGACCTCGCCGCCGCGTCGCACGACGCACACCTGTGGGTGCCCGGAGTCGACTATTTCGGTCCGGTCTGGGCCGAAGGTGTCGGGTGGGCGGCCCCGCAGGGCTGGGAGCCCCCGCACGGCTGGACCCCACCCCCCGGCTGGCACCAGCCCACGTACTGGAACCACGAGAACTACCGCGGCTGGTGCGACAACCACTACAGCGGCGACCACGACTGGCGTGGCTGGGAAAACTGCGAGCACTTCCAGGACCACGACAACTGGCACGGCTGGATCCCGGGTGCGGACTATTTCGGTCCGGTCTGGGTCGACGG
>JAODNG010000122.1 GCA_025465385.1 Pseudonocardiales bacterium | reverse complement strand
CGGGCTGGGGCTGTCATTGCTGCTGGTGTTACGCCGGGTGGTCTGGTCGGTGGTGCACGCGCAGCCGATAGGTCCGCCGTCGGATGGGGAGCCGGCTTGCTGGCGGGTAGTGGTCGAGGGCACCTTGAGCTTCCTGTCGGTTCCCCGGCTGTCCCGAGTCCTGGCCCAGGTGCCCGCCGGCAGCCATGTCGTCATCGAGATGGTGGTCGACTTTTTAGACCATGCCGCTTATGACCACCTCGCCGCATGGCAGCGACAGCACGAGCGCAACGGTGGCACCGTGGTCGTGGACGAGGTAGGGCCGGCACGGCACAACGGTGAGGGCGGCAATGGTCTGGCCCGGCGAGCGCGGATACCTGCGTTGCCGCGCGCTTTCTCGCCATGGTGGGCGTGGCAGGTCCACCATGACGGCCACGACGCATTGCAACCGCTGTTTGCCGGGGTGCGCGAGTACCACCGCCGTTCGGTGCCGGAGGTGCTGCCGCACCTGGAGCAGTTGGTGGCGGGACAACGTCCCCGGGCATTGTTCCTCACCTGCGCCGATTCGCGCGTAGTGCCCAACGTGCTCACCAGTAGCGGGCCTGGCGACCTGTTCACGGTACGCAATCTCGGCAATCTGGTGCCGCCACCAGGGGACGAGTCCGACTCGTCAGTTGCCGCGTCGCTGGAGTACGCGGTGAACCAGCTTAAGGTGCCATCGATCCTGGTCTGTGGGCATTCCGGCTGCGCGGCGATGCATGGCCTGCTCGCTAGCGGGACCGTCACCGGGTCCTTGGGCCAGTGGTTGCGGTGGGGCCTGCCTAGTCTGATGGCCATGCGCAGCGGGCACCCGGTCGGTGTTGCGGCGACTGCGGAGGGCCGGGATGAGGTGGACCGGCTGGCTATGGTCAACGTGGCCCTTCAGGTAGAGACGCTGCGCACGCACCCCGCGGTACGGGACGCCGTCGCCGGCAGCCGAGTGCAGGTCGCGGGTTTGTTCCTGGACCTCCGCACTGCACGCCTGCTCCTGCTCGACTCAGCGGCCGAGCGTTTCGTGCCGCTGCCCGACGAGCAGCTTCCCGGCGGTCTGGCGGTCCCTGGCGTAGCGACCCAGGCGACGTGCCAGGGCGGTGACCTCGCCCGAGGCACTCCGACGTGTGACCGCGCGTAGCTATGCTGCGGAGCCACCGGATATTGCTCGACCGGGGCGTCGTAGTCTCGCTGGTCGTGGCGGTGTTCTCATAGTGACTGCAGCCCAGGACTGGTTGGACCGTGCAGCCACCAGGCGTCGGGCCGCTGGGCTGAAGCGAGTACTTCGGCCGCGGCCCGCGCTGGAGACGGTGGTCGACCTCGCATCCAACGACTACCTGGGTTTGGCCAGGGATCCTCGGGTGGTGCAAGGCGCGGTGCAGGCGGCGCACACCTGGGGTACAGGGTCGACAGGATCGCGCTTAATTACCGGCTCCACCGAGCTGCACACGCAGCTGGAGGAAGAGCTAGCCGCGTTCTGCGGCGCGCCGGCGGCCCTGGTGTTCTCCTCGGGTTACACCGCAAACCTCGGCGCGGTGACAGCGCTGTCGGGCTCGGGCAGTCTCGTCGTGTCCGACGCCGCAAGCCACGCCTCGCTGGTGGACGCATGCCGACTGTCCCGGGCCCGGGTCATGGTGACACCGCACGGCGATGTCTCCGCGGTCGACGCCGCGCTGGCAACCCGGTTTGAGCAGCGGGCGCTGGTCGTCACCAATTCCGTGGGAAGCGTCACCGGTGACCTCGCGCCGCTGAGGGAGTTGCACGCGGTCTGCCGACAGCATGGCGCGGTTCTGTTGGCCGATGAGGCGCACGCGCTCGGGGTACGCGGACCTGGCGGCCGCGGGCTGCTCGCCGAACATGGTCTGGCCGGCGAGCCCGATGTGGTGGCCACGGTCACGCTGTCGAAGTCGCTGGGCAGCCAGGGCGGGGCGGTGCTGGCTTCTCGCGTGGTGATCGACCACCTCGTCAACACGGCGCGCAGCTTCATCTTCGACACCGGCCTGGCGCCCCCAGCTGCCGGCGCGGCGCTGGCAGCATTGCAGATACTGCGCGGAGAGCCTGCGCTGCCACGCCGGGTGCTCGACGCTGCCGCTGCCATCGCGACCGCAGTAGGCACACCTCGGCCGATGGCCGCAATGGTCTCAATCATGCTCGGTGAGCCGCAGTGCGCGGTCGACGCGGCCGCGGAATGCCTGCGCCACGGTGTGCGGGTGGGGTGCCTGCGTCCACCATCGGTGCCGGCTGGAACCAGCAGGCTGCGGTTGACGGCCCATGCCGCACTGACCGATCTGGACCTGGCGCAGGTGGCTCAGGTGCTCGTCGCGGTACTGGCTGGCGCGGTCACGTGACCGTACTGGTGGTGACCGGGACAGGCACCGGCGTCGGCAAGACGACGGTGACATCGGCAATCGCTGCGCTCGCCGTCGCGGCCGGCCGTCGAGTGGCGGTACTCAAACCCGCCCAAACCGGCATCGACGCGGCGCAGCTGGGCGACATCGACGAGGTGCGACGTCTCGCGGGTCCTTCAGTCACGTGCCGGGAGCTGGCCCGCTTCCCCGACCCGCTTGCACCGGCGCGCGCTGCCCGTCTTGCTGGCTTGATCCCCGTGACTACCGCCACCACGGCGTCGGTGGCTCGGGAACTGGCCGCCGAGCATGACCTCGTCCTGGTAGAGGGTACTGGCGGTTTGCTGGTGCCTCTGGACGACAGCGGGGGAACGCTCGCCGACGTCGCCGTTGCCTTGTCGGCTTCGGTGCTCGTGGTGGCCAGCGCCGGTCTCGGCACCCTCAACCACACCGCGCTCACCGTGGAAGCGCTGCGCACCCGCGGGCTGAGCTGTGTCGGGACTGTGATCGGTGCCTGGCCTACCAAGCCTGATCTTGCTGCGCGGTGCAATCTCATCGATCTGCCTGCGGTCACTGGCCTACCACTAATCGGCGTTGTGAACGAGGGCGCCGGACGTCTCACCCCAGCGGAGTTCCTGCCACTGGCCGAGCGGGGACTCGGACCCGGACTGCAAGCTCTGGGTTGGTGGTCGTTGGAGACTGACCTGACCGGTCAGTCCAGGTAGTCGCGCAGGACTTGAGAGCGGGAGGGGTGGCGCAGCTTGGACATCGTCTTGGATTCGATCTGCCTGATGCGCTCTCGGGTCACCCCGTACACCTGCCCGATCTCATCGAGGGTGCGCGGTTGACCGTCAGTGAGGCCGAATCGCAGTCGCACCACCCCGGCTTCTCGCTCGGACAGCGTGGCCAGCACGGACTGCAGCTGATCCTGCAGCAATGTAAATGAGACTGCATCGACCGCGACGACGGCCTCGGAGTCCTCGATGAAGTCGCCGAGCTGCGAGTCGCCTTCATCGCCGATGGTCTGGTCCAACGAGATGGGTTCACGGGCATACTGCTGGATCTCCAGCACCTTCTCCGCGGAGATGTCCATCTCCTTGGCCAGCTCTTCCGGAGTGGGTTCGCGGCCGAGGTCTTGAAGCAGCTCGCGCTGGATGCGGCCCAGCTTGTTGATCACCTCGACCATGTGCACCGGAATCCGGATGGTGCGGGCCTGGTCGGCCATCGCTCGGGTGATGGCTTGGCGGATCCACCAGGTGGCGTAGGTGGAGAACTTGTAACCTTTGGTGTAGTCGAACTTCTCCACCGCGCGGATCAGACCCAGATTGCCCTCCTGGATCAGGTCAAGGAATGCCATCCCGCGGCCGGTGTAGCGCTTGGCCAGCGAGACGACGAGGCGAAGGTTGGCCTCCAGCAGGTGGTTCTTGGCGCGCTCGCCGTCTCTGACGATCCAGCGCAGATCCCGGCGCAGCTGCGGCGAAAGCTTCTCGGTGAGGTCCTCGGCCCTGCGCACCCGCTCGGCGGCGTAGAGCCCGGCCTCGATACGCTTGGCGAGCTCGACCTCCTCCTCGGCGTTGAGCAGGGCGACCTTGGTGATCTGCTTGAGATATGCCCGCACCGCGTCGTCGGAGAATTTGAGCTCGGCCTCTTTGAGTCCCCGGCGTAGCGCCTCGGATTCTTCCTCATCCCAAACGAAATCCCCGGACTGCTCGCCTTTGTCCAACG
>JAODNG010000115.1 GCA_025465385.1 Pseudonocardiales bacterium | reverse complement strand
CGGCTGACAGACCAGACGGCGCCGGGCCGCCGGACGCGAGCGCCTGCGAAACCTCAGGTGGGACCGTGGCGGGCATGTTGGAGTGAATGCCGAGCAACTCCGGAGGTGCCTCTGCCCCCATCACATCCGTGACAACCGCACCCCAATCGCCGCCTTGCGCGACGAATCGTGTATACCCCAGACGCCTCATCAGCGCGATCCAGGCACCCGCGATGTGGACTGGGTCCCAGCCGGTAGCCGTCGGTTTCCCTGAGAACCCGTAGCCGGGCATCGACGGAACCACCACATCGAACGCGTCCTCCGCGTCGCCGCCATGTGCCGTCGGGTCGGTGAGCGGGCCTACGACGTTCAGCATCTCGATGACCGAACCCGGCCAGCCGTGCGTGATGATCAGCGGCAACGCGTTCTCGTGTGGCGACTTGACGTGGAGGAAGTGGATGTCGAGACCGTCGATCTCCGTGATGAACTGAGGCAGCGCGTTCAGCCTCGCCTCGAACCTCCGGAAGTCGTACTCGGTGCCCCCGTAGCGCACGAGCTCCTGCATCGTCGAGAGCTGCACGCCCTGTGACTCGTCTGCGACGGTCTCCCTTTCGGGCCACCGCGTCGCTGCAATGCGTCGGCGCAGCTCGGCGACATCCTCTTGCGGAACGTCGACCCGGAAGGGGCGGATTGTGTTGTCCTTGGCAGCCATCTGCGCCTCCTAACGCTGGCGATTCCGCCCGACCGCGGGGTCAACCCTTCGTAGGTGGTACCGCATTCACCGTCGAGCTTAGGGCGACCCCTCGCGCCCATGGAAGATCCTGGTCGGTCCGAGACACCCGGCGGACGAGGATGACCGAGTCATAGCCTGGCCACCGTCGTTCGACCAGTTAAGGATTCGGTCACCGGCAACCACGGCCGTTGTCGTAGCCTGCGACATCGCCCGCGCAGCAGTCGGCGGCGGTCATGACTGGAGGGTTGCGCGCGGCGGTCGAGCTGTCTACCCGGAGAGCGGCCGTCGCCGGCAGTGGGTTGACCTTTTCAAAGAGGGCGGCTACGAGCGCCTGACGCGTGGATTAAAGGCAGCCTGACGCGTGGATTAAAGGCATAGGGTCTTGACGGGAACGCGTCCTAAGACCTGGAAGTGCAGGCGCCGAAGGACTCGCCGGCGTGGAGTGAGGGAACAACCCGTGGAGTGGCCATCTGACTACCGTCCCGGACCGCTGGCCGCCGCGTTAATCTCAGTCGTCTGCTGTGACCTTAAAGTGCGGGCTGGTCTCGTTTAGGTGTGATCTTGGTGTGTCTTGACTCATGCCAAGGTGCTCTGAGTCGATGTTGTTGGTGTCGGGTCGGCGGTCAGGTTCGGGTGGGCTCGTGCAAGCTGCACCCGAAACACAGGCCACATCTCCGGGCGAATCACCACCGAAAGCCTCGGCGCCTACGCCGACATGGTCACCCACATCGGCGGCAGCCGAGCTGGTGAACTACCCGACCCGGAGGCGGCCGTCGGAGGTCTCTGTGGTCTTCGGGTATCACCCCCGTTCGCTGTCCCGCCGCTGACCACCCAGACCATGTCGAGGTTGAATGCAATCCTCGCCAGCTGCCTGACCGACCCCCACCCGTGCGTCCGAGCTGCTGAACTGGCTTCCTTCGCAGTCTTCTCTAGACCGAACACACCCCACTTGGGTCGATTTATCCCCGCTATGTTTATGACTCGACTACTTAGGGTACGTCCGTGCTCCAGCATAGGTTAGAAAGGAGACTTGGGCATGGAGGATACTTCGGAGACGCATGAGACCTCGGATCTGGGCTCGGGGGTAACCGGTGAGCCAGGTACAGCCTATGACCGAGAGAGATTGGGAGAGCCTGGAGATCCAGGAGTCCCTACGGGGAATCAGTACCCTACCAATGAACGCGACAACATTAAAGAGGGTGGTCGTGGGAGCGTTGGCGTTGACGACGTCCCGGGAACTCGGCCCCCTGGCGAGTCCCTTTCTTCCGAACCGGTTCCAACAAAGGCCGAACGGAACACAGGGGCGCTCGGCGACCTGACCGAGGACGTTAGTACATCGGAGATGGCCTCCACTGAAAACATGACCACCTCCGATGATCCATACAGTCATGAGGATGCAGACCAGCAGCGGTCGAAAAAGCACAGCGCGGAAGAAAGCGGGGCTAAATAAACTCGGACGAGGCGGTTCTTGCGCTCTCCTTATCCGCTATTCGGGCTAACGGACGTCACCCACGGCAGGCCCTGGCCTGCCGGCGACAGCCGGCCCAGGAGTCGTAGGGGCCCCAGGGTCCAGCCGTTTACTCCCGATCCGTCCGGCCCCTCCGGACGTGACCCACTGGCCACGGTGACGATCACTGCCAATGGATGGATGCGCGGAGGGGCCGGACGGATCGGGACGCGCAGCGGGCTTGACGCTGGGGGGCTCCGCACAATGCGCGCCTGCCTCTCCCGGACACAACCACAGCACCACTACAACCCCGTGTCGCGCGCCAGCCGCCCGGCGCGCTCGCGGAGCGAAGCGGGAGCGAGCGCAAGCCGGATGCAGCGGCGGCGCGTCCGGGCCGTGCCGGTCCGGCTTGAAGACGATCCGTCACCCATCATGTGGAACTAGATACGGAACTAGACACGCGGCAGCAGATATGAAGAGGGGAACGGACACGGGAACACACACTGGCCGCAGACCCTCATGGACACGCTGAAGGGACATGCGACAGAGCACCCGGAATCGGACGCGGAACCGGCCTGGGGAGCACCACAAGCTGTCGATCCTTCCGCGAAGGGGCGCAGGGCAGTACGCTGTAGATCACCTCCCGCTACCCTTTCCGAGTGGACGGATTGGGTATCTCCGATTGGCAGCGAAGGGAGCAGCGAACACGATGACTTCAGCGAAGACCTCAGTGGACACCTCAACAGAGACCTCACCGGACACCTCAACCGAGACCTCACCGGACACCTCAACAGAGACCTCACCGAACACCGGAACCGAGACCTCACCGGACACCTCAGCCGAGACCTCCGCGGACACCTCAACTGAGACCTCACCGGACACCTCAGCCGAGACCTCCGCGAACACCTCAACTGAGACCTCACCGGACACCTCAGCGGAGGCTTCAGGGGAGAAGATCAGGGGCGTGGTAGAGCAGACCCTCGACGAGGCTGAGCCGCTCGTTGACAAGGTCCTTGAGAGGACTGAGTCGTTTGTCGAGGGGGCCAAGGAGAAGGCTGGGCTCCTCGCCGAGAAGGTCATGGAGAAGGCTGAGCCTCTCGCCGAGAAGGTCAAAGAGAAGGCTCAGCCCCTCGTTGAGAAGGCCGGGGGTAGCTCGGGCAAAGACAGCACGTCCTGAGCGGCCCCGTCCCGCTCTCAACAGCGGGGGGTATTCGTGGTCGCCGGGCAGACGCTCGCCTCGGTGCAATGGCGCCAAGGCTGGCACTTCGCTAGAGCCTCGGGCGGTGCCCGCGTCCACAGCAGCGGCGGAGGGGCGGACGGGGCTGAGGCAAACAGAGTCAAACTCCTGCGAGCGCGGTCCCCGCTGCCCACGCGAACGCCGCGCGCCAATGTCTCGACACCTCATCGACGCGCGGCAACCGCCGGAGTAGGTAAAGAGTCACCAGCCCCAGCGCGAGGAGACAGCGAGCCGCGAACAGGTCGTCGCCGTGAGTGTGGTCACTGATCTGGCCCCGGGTGGGGGTCGAGCTCAAGCGGACGCTGGAGGAGAAGACAGCTGAGCTTCGCCTCCTTGTCGAGGAGAAAGAGCGTGAGAGCGCCCAAATTGACCCCGCGCCCTCCCTGTTGTCGGCTTCGGCATTCTGCTCAGCGGCATCCCAGAAGAGCTCGCCTCGTTTCCGTTTGGGCTCGGATGGATCTTTCTGATCGTTGATGTGGGTGCCTTCGTCGCCTGCATCGTCCATCTGCTGCGACGTTGAACTATTAAGGTCACACCACGGCTCGGACCATGAACCCGCCGTCGGCCCTGGCTGCTGCACTCGCACATCCCACTTCCGTTTCGCTGCCGTCTGATCCGCGAACTCGGGGCGCCCAGACAGGCGCGGGCTCCGTTGATCGGTCGCTGACGCGGCGTAGCGGCCGACCATCTGCCGCACCACCATCCGGGCGGTCGCGGCTGAGGGCACTTCTTGGCCGCGAGCTTGTCGTCTCCAGAAGGTCCACAGTGGACAACGCATGGTGATCTTCATCCACGAGTCTATCCACGAACTGCTGCACAACATCACCGGAAACGCCCATTTTGGTGACTCTGGTGCACAGTGAAACGCCTGGATACTTGCCATGAGTAGGGGAGCGTCCCAACTACGGACCTGAAGGTTGAGGGTGACTTCTTCGAAGCCGCTGGCCGAAGATCGGGACCGGTCAGGTCAACCACCACACCAGCAGCAACACACGATGATCGTGACAACCGCGAGCAGCAACACCACACCCAGCATTCGCGTCGGGTCCGACTGGCCCGGCCGCACGTCCAGATCACTGGCACGAGGTGAGTTCAGAGCGCTGGTATTTCCAGTGAGCGCCCGAGGGGACGTCGCCGTCCTTGCGGCCAGACGGGGATGTGCTGCGGGGTCATGAGACAGACGCTATGTAACACATGGTTACCGCCCGGTCGGAGATTGGTTGGCCGTAGGTAAAATCCGATCGCGAGACAGAAAGCGGTGCCACCTTCTGGTGGTGGCTCTGGGCTGTCGCAACCGGTGGCTCGGGCTATCGGGC
The DNA here is from genome assembly GCA_025465385.1 of Pseudonocardiales bacterium. GTDB lineage: Bacteria > Actinomycetota > Actinomycetes > Mycobacteriales > Pseudonocardiaceae. Next base: position 1,502 of record JAODNG010000115.1, on the reverse strand, counting down.
GCTGAGCTCCACGTCCTCCACATCCGGGCTTCTCGCACACGTGGTGACGCGCGAGGTTCTGGCCGGAGCATGGACGGCGGGGAGGGTGCCTGGGGGTGGGCGTCCGCCAGCCTGGTCGCCGCGCGGCCGCAAGCGAGACGGCCGCTGGAGCCGCGCACCAGGATGCCGATGGCCCGCTCCCGACCGAGCATATTGACGCTCTAGTGGTTGATGTCGTACTGGCGGGTGAGCTGGGTTACTGATGTACCGCTGTAGCTCGCCACCACCGCAGCCATCTCAGGCTCGCTCAGGCGATCACGGAGCCGCGAGACTCGCTCGGTGCTGGGTAGCGCAGGCACGTCTTGAAGATCGATTCTGCGAACCGTCCAGGTGACGGCCTCCAGGTCGGTGACCAACTCAGGGGTGTTCGAGTAAATGTGTAGAAGGTGCACCGCCGATCACCAGCAGGCGTCAAGGTCGGCCCTAATTTGTCCGTCACCTGCACAGAATGCGAGAGCACTGAGACTGGACGAGACCACAGGGGTTATGGATTGCCCACTCGTAAGATCGCATCGACGAGCGAGAACAAGCCGGCGACGGGTCCGGATCCCCTGGGGCGCCACCGACTAGGCTGGACCAGATCGGATCATGCTGGTCGGTCGTTGAGTATCGACCAGGCGAAGGCGACGTCGTCCTCGGTCGTGTGTAGGTAGCCGACGGCGAGCCGAAGCACGATTCGACCAGCCAGCCGGGTATGTGAGATAAAGATTTTCCCGCTCTTGTTCACGCGTTCGACGATGGCGAGGTTCTGCTCGTCGCTACCGTTCCGCCGAAAGCAGACAAGGGACAGCGATACGTGCACAAGGTCCCAGTTTGGGTCCGCCTCGACCCAAGTGGCGAAATCGTGTGCCAGCCGAACGCTGCGGCGGATGAACTCCTGGATCCCGGCCAGCCCGAAGCAGCGCATCGTGGCCCAGAGCTTGAGCGAACGGAAGCGGCGGCCGAGCGCCGGTCCGTAGTCCGACAGGTTGGAGGCTTCGTCGTTGGTGCGCAGGTACTCGGGAACGATCGTAAATGCCTCCCGCAGCGCCTCCGGCCGGCGGGTGAACAACGCCGAGCAGTCTGACGGCACGAGCAGCCACTTGTGTGGGTTGACTACGAGGGAGTCCGCGTCGGCGACGCCCGCCTGCGACTCCCGGAACTCCGGACAGGCCCATGCGCTGCCGGCATAGGCGGCGTCGACGTGCAGCCACACGTCGTGACGGGCGCACAGTCGGGCGATATCCGGTATCGGGTCGAAAGACGCGGCCGATGTGGTGCCGGCCGTTGCCACCACAGCGGCGACGTCGCCGCGCTCCAACTGCTCCGCGACGCCCGACACCCGCATCCGGAATGAGTCGTCGGCGTCCACCTTTCGGGAGTCCATACCAAGGATCTTGGTGTACTTCTCCACCGACGAGTTGGCGTGTTCTGAGAACACCAATGCGTTGCATCCGCTGTGGTGGCGCGCCGCGACCAATGCC
>JAODNG010000046.1 GCA_025465385.1 Pseudonocardiales bacterium | reverse complement strand
AGCGCAGCGATCCCTCGGTACCGACGCGGTTGACGAAGATCACGTACAGCTGGAACATCCGCCCGTAGAACCGGGTGATGCCGCGCCAGTAGGACCGCGAGTCGTACTTCTCCGGGAACATGCTTTGCGCACTGCACGCCGGTACCAGCAGGATCAGCGCCCCGTCCTGGGTGGCCACGTAGGCGAGCTGCGGCTGCCAGGCGTCGTTGCAGATCAGAGTCGCCGCGCGATGCCGTCCACCCATGATCGGGAAGGCCCGGGACGACTGACCGGGAAGGAAGTGCTTGCGCTCCTCGAAGGTCGCGTAGTTGGGCAGGAACAGCTTGCGATGTACGTGCACCAGAAGGCCGTCCTCGTAGTAGGCCGCGCTGTTGTAGATGTGCAGACCGTGTGCCTGCGCCTCGGGAAACCCGAACAGCACGCCCGCGCCCTTGGTCGCCGCCCTCGCCAGCTTGATCATCCGCTCGTCGTCCGGCGGGATCGAGATATCCTCCTTGAGGTCCCCGATCGTGTAGCCGCTGAGCGACAGCTCGGGGAAAACCACCAGGTCGGTTCCTGCGCTGACCGCCTCGGCGATCACCTGCTCGGCACGTGCGACGTTGGCCTCGAGCTCGCCGGGCCGGGAGTCGACCTGCGCGAGTGTAATGCGCATCGCTACCTCCAGAGACCGGCGACGAGGGGGGAACGCGCTCAAGGTATCGAGCCGTTGTCGCCAACGGCAGCCAGACCCTGGGAAGGTGAGCTCGACGGGTCAAGCACATGCTCGGGAGCTCGGTTCAAACCAGCGAGGGCGCGAATTACTGGGCTGGAGTGCGCGCCGAGCTGTGCAACCGTGGGGTGCGTTGTGGGAAGGTAAACTACTACCATCCCTGTGAGTAACGTTCAGCGGTCGGTTGATGGATTGCTGGTGGCCGAGTGAATTCCGACGGAGGGACTCTGTGCTGTTATGAGCCCGAGCGAGCCAGCCGTTCCTGAGGCTGCCACTGAAGCTGACTTCGAGGTCGAGCTACCGGAAGTTGGGCAGCTCGGCCAGGACGAGGAATGGTGCGAAATTCTGGTTGGCGGGGAGCGACGGCGCATTCGCTTCCACGATTACCATGAGATCTACGACATCCCCGGCTTCTACGAGCGGCTCTTCTACGACAAACTCGAGTGTCAGTCACCGCGCGTGATCCGAAGGTTGCTGGCTCGGGCGCTCACCGAGCTAGGGACCGAGCCGGGCGAGCTCAGGGTGCTTGATGTTGGGGCGGGGAACGGGATAGTCGGCGAGGAACTCCGCGAGCTCGGGGCCGGGGCCGTCTACGGCATCGACATCATCAAGGAGGCGGCCGCCGCGGCCCACCGGGACCGCCCCGGAGTCTATGAGCGGTACCTCGTCACCGACCTCACTGACCTGGCGCGTGATGAGCGCGACACGCTCGCCGGAGCCAACCTCAACACGATGACGACGGTGGCCGCGCTGGGATTCGACGACATACCGCCGCACGCTTTCGCCGTCGCCTACAACCTCATCTCCACCCCGGGTCTAGTGGCTTTTACCCTCAAGGAGGAATTCGTCGCAAAGCGCGATTCGAGTGGCTTCAGCAACCTGATCCGTCGGATGTTTGACGAGGAAGTCATCCGGCCCCTATCCAAGGAGCGCTACCGGCACCGCCTGTCCGTGCAGGGCGAGCCGCTGTACTATGTCGCGTTCGTCGCGGAGAAGGTTAACGACGTCTCTCTGGCCTGGCTGGACTGACCGAGTGCCGCGCATCAGCCGTACCCGAAACGGTCGGTCGGCAACGCGGGTCTGCTGTGGCGACCACTCCGCTCACAAGTTGCGCGGGTCCGTGATCTCTTCATCCCTCGAAGATTCCACCGCGTTCGACCGGCTAGGGCAGTGCTCTGACTGGTCAACGACTCGAATGCGGGCCGGAATGCGGCGTAACCGCCGGACCCTCCGATGGGTCACCCATGCAAACACCCGTGCCGCCGACTCCACAGTAGCCATTGGATTTATTGGCGTCGCTCAAATACTGCTGGTGGTAGTAGTGTTGCTGGCGCCATAACACTCCGGAGACGGCCACATGGGTGGTCAGGCGGCACCGGTGGTGTCGGACGCCAGGATCAGCGTGGACAGTGTCATAGACAAGCACACCCAGGCCGACCATTCAGGTAGTGCGGCTCGGTTTGACGGTCATGCAAGATCACTGACAACCCACGGTTTATGGACCCCTCGCGAAGGACCCGCAATCCAGACGTCGAGGCGCCCGGTCAGCGATAGTGCGCAAAGCTGCTGGCATGGATTGTGTGTTCTGCCGCATCGTTGCCGGCACTGCGGACGCCAGCGTCGTCTACACGGATGATCGACTGCTTGCCTTCTGCGACGTGAACCCGGTGAACCCGGGTCATCTGTTGATCATCCCGAAGATCCACAGCGTGGGGCTAGCTGACCTCGACGAGTCCGACGGTAGTCGGATGTTCATGGTTGCTCAGCGATTGGCCGCAGCTGTTCGGAGCAGCGGTCTGCGGTGTGAGGGAGTGAACTTGTTTCTCGCTGATGGCAAGGCTGCGGGTCAGGAGGTTTTCCACGTCCATCTGCACGTGTTCCCCCGCTATGTGGGGGATTTTTTCCGCCTCGATTCCGGTCAACGGCGAGCATCCCGCAGGGATCTCGATGAGATCGCCGCTCGGGTCCGCGCTGTGCTGTGACGACGCGGTGGTCAGCGAAACGAGTACGGTGCGAACAGCTTGGCCGATGGCTTTCTTGGAGCCGACGAGCACGACGAGTTTCGACGTAAGAGCTCGTCGCGATTACTGGTCCGGTCACCAACAGACGAGCGAAGAAGGTGCCGTCGGCGTGGCCGATCATCGGGGTCTCAATGGTGAGACTGGCCTGCTTGAAACCCAGCCAGCGGTGCGTCAAGGGAAAAACCAAGCCTAGTACACCGTCTCCTTGGCGCAGAACAGGACCCGATCCCAACAGACTGCACTCCGCTGCGGTCAGTTCGGCGAGCCCAACCAGCTCCTTGTCGAGGGCGATGGCACCAGCGACATCTGGTGGCAGCGGTTCGTGTGGTTCAGCGTCGATCCCGACGACGGTGAGTACACCACGCGTCTGTGAGCGACCGCGGCAGCCCGGTATCCGGTGCAGTGCGTCAGGCTGCCCACAACGCCTGGTGGCCATACCGGCTTCCTGCGCTCACCGGGCACCACCGCCGTCGGAGGGACACCGAGTTCGCGCAGCGCGCGCCGCGAGCAGTGTCGCACCGTCCGAAAGTCTCGACGTCGTTTCTCCACCGCCCGGCTGATTGCCGCCTCCTCCTCTGGAAACAACACCGCATCGGGTGGATCATCGAACGCTTCGGCAGGCGAACACATCGGGCAGGATCTTCTCGATCACTCTGACTCCTGGGCCGGCAGGATCGGCCGGAGCACGGGGCAAGGCAGGCCCCGGGGGGTCCACTCCCGTGGGTAACCCAGC
>JAODNG010000013.1 GCA_025465385.1 Pseudonocardiales bacterium | reverse complement strand
ATGCGCAGTGAGGTAGCGGGCCACCACGAACTGGGTGAACGCCGGGGGGCACAGGGTCGCCGACTCCGCGGCCAACACCAGTTTCTCCCGCACTGCGTGGGGAGCCAGCGCCCAGCCGACCCGCAGTCCGGGCGCGAAGGTCTTCGAAAACGAGCCCAGGTACACCACATTGTCCGGGTCAGTGGAGCGCAACGCCGGATAGATCTGCCCGTCGAAGCCCAACAGACCGTAGGCGTTGTCCTCGACGATCAGCACCTGATGCTCAGCGCACAACCGCAGTATCTCGGCACGGCGCGGCACGGCCAGCGTGACGCCGGCCGGATTGTGAAAGTTCGGGATCGTGTACAGGAACTTCGGGGTGCGGCCTTGGGCGCGCAGCGAGCACAGCGCCGCGCTCAGCTCGTCGGGTATCAACCCGTCGTCGTCCATTGGCACCTGCACGACCTGCGCCTGGTAAGAGGCGAACGTCGTCAGCGCCCCGACATAGGACGGTGCCTCGGCGAGCACCACGTCTCCCGGGTCGCAGAAGATCCGGGTCACCATGTCCAGCGCCATCTGGGAACCGACGGTCACCGTGACGTCGTCGGCGTGCGCCCGGATCCCTTCGAGGCCCATCACCTCGCAGATCCGCTCGCGAAGCTCCGCAGTGCCTTGCGCCGAGCCGTACTGCAGCGCCGTCATCCCGTCAGTGGCGATCATCTGGGCCAGCTCGTCAGCTAACGAGTCCAACGGCAAGGCCGGCAGGTACGGCATGCCGCCGGCTAACGACACCACCTCAGGTCGACTGGCTACCGCAAACAGTGCCCGGATCTCGGAAGCGGTCATGCCCGCCGTGCGCTGGGCGTAGCGGTGCAGGTGCGGATCGAGGTCGCGTTGGATGGATTGTTTGCGGCAGGGTTGGTCAGGCGTGGGGGTAAGGGTCATGTGGGTGCCTTCGCTGCGGTTGCGGGTCCCCTGGCAGTGTAGAGGTCGGTTCCACGGTGGCTGCCGTCTTCACTCCGGGCAGCCATCGGCATATGCTGCGCCAGGCGCTGTGCTCGCCGCTGGCGGCGCCCGTGGAGTTCAGGGAGGCCCGGTGTCACGTCGAGTGGTCGGCGTCACCCTGGACAATCTCAACCTGCTGCCCAAGCAGTGCCGAAGCTGTGTGTTTTGGGAGCTTGCCCCGCACATCCGGGAGCAGGCGGAGCACTTCGGTCAGACCGAGTTGGAGAAGGAGTCCTGGGTGTCCAGCGTGCTGCTGGAATGGGGTTCCTGTGGGCGGATCGTGATGTCCGGTGATGTGCCGGCTGGCTACGTGCTCTACGCACCTCCCGGCGCGGTGCCGCGGGCGTCGGCGTTTCCCACCTCACCGGTCAGCGCTGATGCTGTATTGCTCACCGCGCTGAAGGTGTTGCCGGAGTTCAGCGGTGGCGGCTTGGGCCGGATGCTGGTGCAGGCGGTCGCCAAGGACCTGACCCGGCGCGGTGTGAAGGCCATCGAGGCCTTCGGCGATGCCCATCCCACTGCGGAGTCCAGCTGCGTGGTTCCAGCCGAGTTCCTGCAGCAGGTCGGCTTTAAGACGGTGCACGCGCACGCACGCTGGCCCCGGTTACGCCTGGAGCTGCGTACTGCCCTGACCTGGAAGGAAGACGTCGAGGCGGCGTTGGAAAGGCTGTTGACGTCGGTGACGCTCCACAACGTCGAACCGAGCCTACGACCGGCCTGACGGGGTGTGAGCAAGCGCATTTCGCGTCACGTCAAGCGCGCCTCATGAGGCGCAGCCGTTCAGCTCCCCGCGTAGTAGATCGGCGAAGGTGAACGTGCCGGTGGGTTGATCGTTTTCGCCCAGCAGGTAAAGCCGTTTGACGGCGACCACTATCCCTTCGGCGACCACATCCCGGAAGGCAGGGTCAAGGAGTTTGCGGCGGTCCTGGGGGTTGGTCAGGTAGCCCAGTTCCACCCGCACCGCGGGCATCCGGGTCATCCGCAACAACTCCCAGGTCTTGGGGTGCGTGCCGCAGTCGAGCATCCCGGTGCGGGCGGTCAGCTCGCGCTGGATGAACTCGGCCAGCGCCTCACCGAGCGTGGAGCTGGTGCCGTTGCTGGTGCCGAAGTGAAACGTCGCCAAGCCGTGCGCCAGCGTGGTGGGATGGCCGTCGGTGTGCAGCGACAGCACCAGATCGCCACCCGCGCTGTTGGCGAAGCCCGCCCGCTCCGCTTCGGTGGGGCTGGTGTTCCGGCTGTGGGAAAGCAGCGTTTCCATCCCAGTGGCAGCCATCCGGCCCGCCAGCCGCGCAGCCAGGTCCCACATCAGGTCTGCCTCGATGGCCCCGTCGACCACGATGCCTTGTTCGGAGCCGCCGTGGCACGGATCGATGATGATCCGCTTGCCGCGCAATGCCGGACCTGCCCGGCGGGCCCGTTCCTGCTCGCGGAGCAACACCGGCCGACCACCGCGGACCTTGGGCTGCAGCTGGCGCAGCGCCCGCAAGGTGGCTGGCCCGCAGACCCCGTCGACCTGCAGGCCGTAGTCACGCTGGAAGCTGCGCAGTGCGGCCTCGGTCTGCGAACCGAAGATTCCGTCTGCCCGGTCGGCGTCATAGCCCAGCTCAAGCAACCGTTCCTGCAGGGTGCCTACGTCGTCGCCGCGCATCGGGCAGGCGGTGAGATAGCTGAGCAGCCGGCAGCCGAACCCCAGACGCGCGTCGCACAACGCCTGGTACGTGGCCCTCCCGACGATGCCATCGCTGATCAGACCGCGGCGCTGCTGGAAGGTGCGGACCGCATGCTCCACGGTGATGTCGAAGATGTCGAGGTCCGCAACTGTCTCGACGCCTGACTTCGACGGCGCTGGGAGCAACCCCTGCGACGCCAGCAGCGCCCGCAGTTGCGCCACCGTCTGCCCGGTATCGCCGCGGCGAAGCAGCTGCATGCAACCTCACTTCAATCAGCGCTGAACTAGTGCGGGCTTGCCAGCTTGCCCGCCGGACAGGACGCGTCGCAACGTAATGGGTTGCCTACCGCGTCGATGAGTCAGCCAGTGACATCGCGGCAGTGACTGATCAGCCGAGGTAGTCGGCCAGGTCAGCCAGCAACGCCGCCTTGGGCTTGGCACCGACGATCTGCTTCACCGGCTGGCCGCCCGAGAAAAGGATCATGGTCGGGATCGACATGATCTGGTACTCCCGCGGGGTGTCGGGGTTGGCGTCGATGTCCATCTTCGCGATGGTGATCTGCTCGTTCTCCGAGGCGATCTCCTCGAGAACCGGCGCCACCTGCTTGCATGGGCCGCACCAGGTCGCCCAGAAGTCCACCAGTACCGGCTTGTCGCTGCCGAGCACGTCGGCGGCGAACGAATCATCGGTCACGGTCACGGTCGACTTGTCTGCCATCTCATCTCCTGTGTTTTGGTCCTGCGTGCGGACGCCTGCGTGCGGGAGTCCTGCATGCGGGATGGAATAGGTGTGATCAGGACTTGGAACCGTAGCCGCCACCGACGAACTCGGCAGCCACCTGCGCGTGCGGGTCCGCGGCGTGCTCAGCGAGCCAGCGTTCGACATCGATCGCGGCGGAGCAGCCAGTGCCCGCAGCGGTGACAGCTTGCCGGTAGGTGTGGTCTACCAGGTCGCCCGCCGCGAAGACACCATCGACGCTGGTAGCGGTGGACGGGGGGCTCACAATTACATAGCCGGCTTCGTCGGTGTCCACCTGACCGCGGACCAGTTCACTCCGCGGGTCGTGCCCGATCGCCACGAACATGCCGGTGACATCCAGGGTCGCTCCGTCGGAGAGCTCCAGGCCGCTGACGCCGCCGTCGCCGACTACCCGGTCGATGGTCACCCCGGTGCGCCAACGGATCTTGTCATTGTCCCGAGCGCGCTCAAGCATGATCTTAGAGGCGCGGAACTCGTCGCGTCGATGCACCACCGTCACCGACCGCGCGAACTTGCTCAGGAAGATGGCCTCCTCCATGGCGGAATCGCCGCCGCCGATGACGGCGATGTCCTGATCGCGGAAGAAGAAACCATCGCAGGTGGCGCACGAGCTGACCCCGCGGCCGAGCAGTCCCTGCTCTCCGGGCACGTTGAGGTAGCGGGCCTGCGCGCCCATCGCGAGTATCACCGACCGGGCCAGGTAGGTGGTCCCATCCACCACCACCTTCTTGATGTCACCAGCAAGCTCGACCGAGGTGACGTCTTTGGGCTGCAGTTCCGCACCGAAGCGCTCGGCTTGGGCTTTGAACTGCTCCATCAGATCCGGACCCATGATCCCGTCGGGGAACCCCGGGTAGTTCTCCACGTCGGTGGTGGTCATCAAGGCGCCCCCGTACCGGCTGCCCTCGAAGACTAGCGGCTCCAGCTGGGCTCGCCCGGTGTAGATCGCGGCGGTATAACCAGCCGGACCCGAGCCGATAATAATGACGTCCCGGATCTGCTCACTCACGTTGGCCACAACACGATCCTACGGACCGATGTTCCCGCGCCAGTTGGCCGCTCTCCAAGTACCACCAACCGGGCCGCCGGCTATCGGGCGGTAAACCGCGCGGGTGCTTACGCCAGTTGACGACGGACGTCGAGGAGGTGGTGGCTGACCTCATGGAGGGTGTGCACAGCTACCCATCGCAGAGCTCGCACGGTCGGCTTCGGGTAGTTGTACGTGACGTTGCGGTCCCAGTCCGCAGATCTCAGGCGGTCGAGGACATTGCTGAACAACTGTGCCGCGTCGCTGAGTTGGCGCGCCACGTCGGCCGGTTGCTGATCTGCGTAGCCGTCATGATCGACTCGTTCGTCGCGGCCCATGGGCTGACACCAGGGCCGGTCCATGCGACGGCCGGCGAGCACCCGCTCGCGTTGGACCAGCAAGACGTCTCGTAGATGGCAGCCGTACTCCAGCGGCGACCAGATGCCAGGCTCCCGGC
>JAODNG010000576.1 GCA_025465385.1 Pseudonocardiales bacterium | reverse complement strand
CCTCGACGTAGGCCCTGGTCAGCGCGGCCCCACCGAGCAGCACCGGGGTATCGGACAGCCCCCGGGAGTTCATCTCCTCCAGGTTCTCCTTCATGATCACCGTCGACTTGACCAGGAGCCCGGACATCCCGATGGCGTCGGCGTGGTGCTCGGTGGCGGCCTGCAGGATCGCGTTGATGGGCTGCTTGATGCCGAGGTTGACCACCTCGTAGCCGTTGTTGGACAGGATGATGTCCACCAGGTTCTTGCCGATGTCGTGCACGTCACCCTTGACGGTAGCCAGCACCAGCCGGCCCTTGCCGCTGTCATCCTCGGATCGCTCCATATGCGGTTCGAGGTGCGCGACGGACGCCTTCATCACTTCGGCTGACTGCAGCACGAACGGAAGTTGCATCTGACCCGACCCGAACAGCTCACCGACGGTGCGCATCCCGGACAGCAGGGTGTCATTGATGATCTGCAGCGCGGGCCGCTGGTCCAGCGCGGCGTCGAGGTCCTCGGCCAGCCCGTTGCGGTCCCCGTCGACGATCCGCCGCTCCAGCCGCTCGAACAGCGGCAGGGCGGCAAGTTCGGCCGCCCGGGATTCCCTCGAGGATGACGTCGTGACGCCCTCGAACAGCGCCATCAGCGCCTGTAGCGGGTCGTAGTCTCCGTCCGGTCCGGAGCGTCGCCGGTCGTAGACCAGATCCAGCGCCACGGCCCGCTGCTCGTCCGGGATCCGAGCCATCGGGATGATCTTCGACGCATGCACGATGGCGGTGTCCAACCCGGCCTGCACGCATTCGTGCAGGAACACCGAGTTGAGCACCTGCCGGGCCGCCGGGTTCAGACCGAATGAGACGTTGGACACACCGAGGGTGGTCTGCACCTCCGGATAGCGCCGTTTGACCTCCCCGATGGCCGCGATCGTCTCCAGCGCATCGCGGCGCGTCTCCTCCTGGCCGGTGGAGACGGGGAAGGTGAGGCAGTCGATGATGATGTCGCAGGTGCGCATGCCCCAGCTGGCGGTCAGGTCGTCGATCAGCCGCGACGCCACCCGCACCTTCCACTCGGCGGTGCGGGCTTGGCCCTCCTCGTCGATGCACAGCGCCACGACCGCGGCGCCATGCTCGCGGACCAGTGCCATGACGCGCTGGTACCGGGAGTCGGGTCCGTCGCCGTCCTCGTAGTTCACTGAGTTGATCGTGCATCGCCCGCCGAGCCGTTCCAGGCCGGCCACCAGCACGTTGGGCTCGGTGGAGTCCAGCATCACCGGCAGCGTCGAGGCCGTGCCCAGCCGCCCGGCCAGCTCGGCCATGTCCGCGGCGCCGTCGCGGCCGACGTAGTCCACGCACAGGTCCATCAGGTGTGCGCCATCGCGGGTCTGGGCACGGGCGATCTCGACGCAGTCTTCGAACCGCTCGGCGAGCATGGCGTCGCGGAACGCCTTGGACCCGTTGGCGTTGGTCCGCTCGCCGATCATCAACACGCTGGCGTCCTGGCGGAACGGCACCGCGGTATAGAGCGAGGAGACCCCGGGCTCGGGACGCGGCCGCCGGCTGCGGGGTGTGAGATCGGCCACGGCCTGCACCACGGCCGCGATGTGCTCGCGGGTCGTGCCGCAGCAGCCACCGACCAGCCGGACGCCGAACTCGGTGACGAAACCGCTCAACGCGGTGGCCAGTTCGTCGGGGGTCAGCGGGTACACCGCCCCGCCCCTGCGCAGCTGCGGCAGCCCGGCGTTGGGCATCACCGACAGCGGGATCCGGGAATGCTTGGCCAGCTGGCGAAGGTGCTCGCTCATCTCGGCGGGCCCGGTGGCGCAGTTCAGCCCGATCAGATCGATGCCCAGCGGTTCCAACGCGGTGAGGGCCGCGCCGATCTCGGTGCCCAGCAGCATCGTCCCGGTGGTCTCCACGGTGACCTGGGTGATGATCGGCACATGCCGTCCCTCGGCGACCATCGCGCGGCGCGCCGCGATCACCGCCGCCTTGCACTGCAGCAGATCCTGGCTGGTCTCGATGAGCACCGCGTCGGCACCGCCGGTGAGCAGGCCGCGGACCTGCTCGACGTAGGCGTCGCGCAGCTGAGCGAAGGAGATGTGGCCCAGGGTAGGCAGCTTCGTGCCCGGGCCGACCGAGCCGAGCACAAACCGCCGCCGGTCGGCTTCGGCGAACTCGTCGGCCACCTCGCGGGCCAACCTGGCGCCGGCTTCGGCCAGCTCCCGGACCCGATCGGCGATGTCGTACTCGGCGAGGTTGGCCAGATTGGCGCCGAAGGTGTTGGATTCCACCGCGTCGGCACCCACCTCCAGGTATCCGCGGTGCACGGTGCGCACGACGTCCGGGCGGGTGACGTTGAGAATCTCGTTGCAGCCCTCCAACCCGGCGAAGTCATCGAGGCTCAGCTCAACTGACTGCAACATCGTGCCCATCGCCCCGTCCGCGACGACGACACGTTGCGTTAGGACGTCGAGCAGCGATAACAAAGCCATGAGATGCAGCCTAGAGCAGCGATATCGGGCCTTCGTGGTATCGCGTGGCGGCCAGCGCGACCCAAGAGCCGTAGGCTAGCGCGGTGACCTATCCGGACGCCCCCGGCAGCGACTCGGACACGCCGCTGCCCCAGCTCACCTCGCCGGTGCTGGTAGCCGCGTTCGAGGGCTGGAACGACGCCGGGGACGCCGCCAGCACCGCGATCGAGCACCTGCAGTTGAGCTGGGACGCGACCCCTTTGGCCGAGCTTGATCCCGAGGACTATTACGACTTCCAGGTCACCAGGCCGACCACCAAACTGGTCGACGGGATCACCCGGCGGGTTGAGTGGCCCACTACCCGGCTATCGGTGTGCCGCCCACCCGGGGCCGAGTACGACGTGGTGCTGGTGCACGGTATCGAGCCCAACATGCGCTGGCGGTCGTTCTGCGACGAGCTGCTGCGCTTTGTCACCGACCTGGAGATCACCACCGTGGTGACGTTGGGCGCGCTGCTCGCCGATACCCCGCACACCCGGCCAGTGCCCGTCACCGGCACCGCCTACGACGCCGCCTCGGCCGCCCGGTTCAAGCTGGAGCGTTCCAAGTACGAGGGCCCGACTGGCATCGTGGGGATCTTCCAGGACGCCTGCGTGCAGGCCGGCGTGCCAGCCATCTCGTTCTGGGCGGCGGTGCCGCACTACGTTTCCGCGCCGCCTTCCCCGAAGGCCACCCTGGCGCTGCTGCACCGGGTGGAGGAGGTGCTCGACCTCGAGGTTCCACTCGGCGCGCTGCCGGAGGAGTCCGAGGAGTGGGAGGCCACGGTCAGCGAGATGGCCGACGAAGACGACGAGGTGGCCAGCTACGTCCGTGCGCTGGAGGAGCGCGGCGACACCGAGCTGACGTTGCATGAGGCCAGCGGTGACGCCATCGCCGCCGACTTCGAGCGTTACCTGCGCCGTCGCCGTCCCGGTGGCACCTCAGGTCCCCGAG
>JAODNG010000542.1 GCA_025465385.1 Pseudonocardiales bacterium | reverse complement strand
CTTCCGCTGAGCAGGGCAGTCAGATGGTGTCATGGTGCGGGGGGCGGTTGTCCTGCAGCCACTGGTCGCGCTCCTCAGACTCCGAGTCCGCCAGCCAGAGCTGGTCGTCTGAGGTACTGTCGGGCAGCACATCCCCGAATACGAGATCGAGCGTTGTCTTGCGGCCAGCTGCACCCGCACGTGCGATGACACCCTCCCCTACCGCGTGATGGCCCGGGCCAGCCAGTGCCGATCACTTCCCGCTACCGGATCCCAGTGCCAGGATGTAGTTCATGACTGCGTAACACAGTCTCCATCTCGCAAACGGAAGGCTCCCACCATGAGTCTAGTGGACAAAATCAAGGACGCGGCCGGTCCCGTCATCACCATGGCCAGCCCTGTCGTTGCGCAGGCCATTGAGAAGGCCACCCCGCTCGTCGAGATGGCCATGGAAAAGGCCGCCCCCTACGTCGAGCAAGCCAGGGAGAAGGCCGACCCATTCGTCCACGTGGCCAAGGATTTGGCCGGCCCGATGGTCGAGCAAGCGATCAACAAGGCTGGCCCGTACGCCGAGAGGGTAGCCGTCACTGCCGGCCCGTTCCTGGAGCAGGCCAAGGAGAAGGCCGGCCCACTGGTTGAGAAGGTCAGCGGCATGGCCGTCGAGATCGTCGGGGTCGCGGTCTCCACGGCGGACAAGGCCACTGGAGGCCGTTACCACGACCAGTTGGAGAGCGTCAGCAACGTCCTGAGCCGTAACGGCAAGGCAGGCGGGCAGCTCTGAACCGCCCCGCCCCGCGGGCCCGCAACGCCGACCGTTCGGGCCCGTCGTGGTGGTGCCTGTGGGGCGCTCACTCCTGCTCCGGCCACGACAACTCTTCGATCACCCGTCCGACAAGGGGGGTGAGGGTCGCCATCCCGTCCCGGACCGCCGCCCGAGAGGCCGCCAGGTTCACGACCAGGGTGCTTCCCGAGACCCCGGCCAACCCACGGGACAGGCCCGCGTCCACGGCGCCGGCGGCGAGTCCGGAGGCGCGGATGGCCTCAGCAATACCCGGTATCGGGCGGTCCAGCACGCCGGCCGTGGCGTCCGGGGTGACGTCTCTTGGTGACACTCCGGTACCACCAACGGTGACCACCAGGTCCACGCCACCGATGACCGCCGTGTTCAGCGCATTTCGGATGTCCACCGACTCGCCCGCTACCACCACCGAGCCGTCGACCACGAAGCCGGCCTCTTCAAGGAGTTCGGTGACCAGCGGACCAGTGGCGTCCCCGGTCTCCCCATGCACCACCCGGTCGTCGACGACCACGACGAGAGCCCGCCCCAGGCTGCGCACGCTGCGTTCCATGCCGAGCACCGTAGCCGGAGGCTTGCCGAGCCGAGAAACAGGTCTCGATCTCCCGGTCCGCGCAGCCGTTGGCGGCACGTCAGCGGCTGCCGACCTGCTGGCTACCCAGGGTGGCCTGGACTTGCCTAGTGGCGCCGCCCGCTCCCTTGATCGTGACGGTGACCTGGGAACCCGGTGAGTGTGAGCGGACGGCCGCCACCAGCGCATCACCACTGTCGATCACCCGGTCGCCCACCTTAATGATCTTATCGCCAGACTGGATGCCGGCAGTGGCAGCGGCGCCACCGGGCGTGACCTGCTGGACCGTCGCTGCGCCGTCCTCGGGCTGCCCGGCTGGGACGGTCACCCCCAGGATCGCCGAAGTGGCCTGACCTGTGTGGACCAGTTCGTTAGCGATCCGCCTGGCCTGGTCGATGGGGATCGCGAAGCCCAAACCGATCGAGCCCACCTGCCCGCTACCGGAGCCGAGCGAGGCGATGGCGGAGTTGATGGCGATCACCCGGCCCTGCATGTCGGTCAGCGGGCCACCAGAGTTGCCGGGGTTGATCGCGGCATCGGTCTGGATCGCGTCCAGCACGGTGTCCTGGCCGCTGCCCTCACCGCCGGCTCGCACCGGGCGCTCCAGCGCACTGATGATCCCGCTGGTCACGGTGCCTGACAGACCCAGCGGCGAGCCGACCGCCACCACTCCTTGACCCACCCGGACATTGCCTGAGGTCCCCAGCTGAGCCGGGATCAGGCCGTTGACACCTTGGGCGCGCACCACCGCCAGATCGAAGGTCGGCGCCCTACCGACGATCTGGACCGGCACCGAGCGGCCGTCTTGAAGTACCGCAGCAAGCTGGCCGCCGGTTGCGGCCGGTTCCACCACATGGTTGTTGGTGAGGATCAGTCCGTCGGCGCTCAGCACGATCCCACTGCCCTCGGCGGCCACCTGGGACCCATGCACCCGGAGCTGAACCACGCTGGGCGTCACCTTCTGCGCGACCTGCTCGACCGACCCACTCGGTAGGTTCGCGATCGGTACAGCACCCGACGCCGGCGAATCCAGTGCGCTGGTAGCCTGCGTCGCGCTGCCGGCCAGCTCATAGCCGACGGCGCCGCCGACACCCCCGGCGACCAGGCCCACGATCAGCGACAGCACGACTGTTCCGACAACGGGGCCGCCGCGACGCGGTCCGCCGACACTCGACGACGGGATGCCGATCGGGGTGGTGGGTGGTGAATGCTGGTGCCCCGGCTGCCACGACGACCCAGGTTGACCGGTGGGCGCCCAGGGCGAGGGGTACCCCCCGGGATCGCCGGGTTGTGTTGGGCGCGGCGTCTCGTCGGTCATATCTCTAGGGTGTCCTGAATTCCTGAGAGCGGCATGTGAGGCACCTTAAGGGTGGTGGGTGGATGGTCGACCGGGCAGCTCGAGGGTCATCAGCATCCCGCCCGAGAGGCTTTTCCGGGCCCGCACCGTACCTTCGTGACGAGCGGCGACTTGCGCCACGATGGCCAATCCGAGCCCCGACCCGGGCAGGGTACGCGCGTCCGACGAACGATAGAACCGCTCGAAGATGTACGGCAGGTCGGCGTCGGCGACGCCAGGTCCGGTGTCGGCAATGTCCACCGCGGCAGTACCCCGGCCCGTTGGCGCCAACCGGACGGTGACGGTGGCCCCCGTCGGGCTCCACTTCACGGCATTGTCAAGCAGGTTGAGCACAGCGCGTTCCAGGGCGTTGGCATCACCGAGCAGGCTCCAGGGAACAAGGTCGACCTCGAAGTGAACGCCCGGCGCTCGGCGGGCCGCCCGGGCCAACGCCCGCTCGACGACGTCGGCCAGCTCGACCGGTTCGTGCACCACCTGAGGGGCGTCCTCGCGGGCCAACTCGACGATGTCGCCGACCAGTGTGGACAGCTCCTCCACCTGCGCCCGCACGTCGTCAGAGATCTCCTTGCGGTCCTGTTCGGACAGTGACGGAGCGTCCGGGCGGTCGGAGGCGGCCAGCAGCTCCAGGTTGGTGCGCAACGAAGTCAGCGGGGTACGCAACTCATGGCCAGCGTCAGCGACCAGCCGGCGTTGGCGTTCCTGTGATTCGGCCAGCGCGGCGAGCATGCTGTTGAAGCTGCCCGTGAGCCGGGCCAGTTCGTCGTCGCCGGAGATGGCGATCGGTTGCAGATCACCCGTGCGAGCGATCCGCTCGGTCGCTTCGGTGAGTCGTTGCACCGGGCGCAAACCGCCCTGGGCGACCGCGGTTCCCGCAGCTGCGGCCAGCAGCACGCCCGCTCCTCCTACCAGGATGAACACCAAACCGAGCCGGGACAGGGTGATCCGCGTGGTATCCAACCCGCTGGCCACCACCAGCGCGGCATCCGGCCCTGCGGACACAGCGGCAACGCGCAGGTCCCGCGCCTTATCGGTGCGCAACGACTGTGATTGCTCGCCACGCGCCACGGCGAGCTCCTGCGGGCCCAGCTCCAGGTCTCCGCCGACCACGCTTTGGCCAGTGCGGCCGTCAAGCAGGCCGACCCGGATGTC
The DNA here is from genome assembly GCA_025465385.1 of Pseudonocardiales bacterium. Classification (GTDB taxonomy): domain Bacteria; phylum Actinomycetota; class Actinomycetes; order Mycobacteriales; family Pseudonocardiaceae. The sequence continues at coordinate 4,128 of JAODNG010000542.1, read as the reverse complement.
GGCCGCGCTGAAGAAACTAGCGGGGATGCCACCGAGTTGCTCGGCGTTGGCCAGTGTGCTGCGCAGCGAATCGGCGCGCTGCAGCAACGTGGTGTCGAGCTGACTGTAGAGGCTGGTGCGCACCGTGAAGTAGCCCGCGAGCGACACCAGCGCCACCGCGGTTCCGACGCACACTGCGGCCAACCCGGTGACTCTGGTCCGCAGCGACATCCGCCGATTCCCAAAGGTCGGGTCGGCCGGCTGTGTCACGGAGGCGTCACCCGCAATGCATAGCCCACGCCCCGCATGGTGTGGATCAGTCGCGGCTCACCGCCCGCTTCGGTCTTGCGCCGCAGGTACCCGACGTAGACCTCCAGCGCGTTGCCCGAGGTGGGGAAGTCATAGCCCCAGACGTCCTCCAGGATCCGGCCGCGGGTAAGCACCTGCCGAGGATGGCGCATGAACAGCTCCAGCAGGCTGAACTCGGTGCGAGTCAGGCTGATCCGGCGGCTACCCCGGGCGACCTCGCGGGTGCCCTGGTCTAAGACGAGATCGGCGAACTCCAGCGTGGTCCCGATAGTGCCGGCCGTCCCGACGCTGTCCGGGGAGCGCCGGAGCAGGGCACGCAACCGAGCGAGCAGCTCCTCAAGCGCGAATGGCTTAGGCAGGTAATCGTCCGCGCCGGCGTCCAACCCGGCGACCCGGTCGGAGATCGCATCCCGGGCGGTGAGTACCAGTATCGGGAGATCATCGCCGGTACCGCGGAGCCGTCGGCACACTTCCAGGCCGTCTACCCGGGGCATCATGACGTCGAGCACCATAGCGTCCGGTCTCTGCGCCGCCAGCACTTCCATGGCTTGCAGACCGTCCCCGGCAAGCTGCACGGTGTAGCCGTTGAACTGCAACGACCGGCGCAGCGACTCCCGGACCGCCCGGTCGTCATCGACTACGAGGATACGCATCGGCCTAGTGTGGACCTCCCGCCTGAGAGCGACCTTAGACGTCTTGGGCGTGGCGACTGGAGTGACCAACGACCGTGGGATGGGAAATCACCATATAACCGGCCTCTGGTCGATGCTCCAGGATCTTCATCCGGGCCGAGGTACACCGAGCGCGGCGCCCGGGTGAGGTCAGACGATCCGGCGTGCTCCGACGAAGCCGTTGAGATACATGGCTCGTACATGGATCGGCTTACCGGGTTGGGAAGCTTCGGCGATCTTGCCGTTTCCGACGTAAATGACGACATGATCCACTGGTTTGTAGAAGAAGAGCAGGTCGCCCGGTTGCAGCTCGTTGAGGCTGACTGGGTGCCCGGCGGTGGACTGCGCCGCGGCGGTTCGCGGCAGGGTGATACCGACCTGCTTATAGATCCACTGCACCAGCCCGCTGCAGTCGAAGCCACCCGGAGCGGCGCCGCCGTACACGTAGGGTGTGCCCTGCTGAGCCAATGCCGCGGTGACCGCTCGGGCTGCCAGCTTCATCGTGAACGACGCGGGTGTTTTGGCAGCCGCGGGTGCCTCGGCAGGAGCCTTGGCCGCCGCGGGTGCTTTTGCCGCCGCGGGTGCCTCGGCGGGTCTTTTTGCCGCCGCGGGTGCCTCGGCGGGTGCCTTGGCCGCCGCAGGTATTTCGGCAGCCGGGAGTGTGGCGGCGGGCGCCGGCACCGGCAAGATCGCCCGAGCCGCCGTGTCAGCGAGTTTCATCACCGAAGCCAGAGCCGGTGGGGTGGCCGCGGGTACTCCCGACGCCGCACTATCGGGGACCTTCAGGTGCTGGCCAACGACGATGACATTCGGGTCGCCGATCGTGTCCCGGTTGGCGTCGTAGATCTGCTGCCACCCACCAGATACGGATTGCGCAGTGGCGATCTGCGCCAAGGTGTCGCCGGCGGCCACCACGTAATCGACGGTGGGGCCCGTCTGCGCTGGCAACGCGGGCGTGGGTGCAGGGGCGGCGGGCGGCGCTGCCGGGGCGGCGTGCTTTGGTTCCGCTGGGGCAGCGTGTCTTGCTGGGATAGAAGGGGCGCTATCGCTGGCGTGACGTCCACAGACGGGCCACGCCCTGATGCCTTGGGTCGCCAGTACGCGCTGCGCCACGGAGATCTGCTGCTCCCGGCTCGCAGTGGCGGGGTTACCCACACCACCGTTGGCGTGCCAGGTGCTCAGCGTGTATTGCAAACCGCCATAAAAGCCGTTTCCGGTGTTCGTGGCCCAGTTCCCGCCGGACTCACAGGCCGCAACCGCGTCCCAGTTGACGTCCGGGGCGGCGGAGGCGGTGCCCGCGAGGAGACCGCCAGCGGCCAGCGTTGCGCCGGTGACGGTGACGGCGCGGCGGCGGCGGTGCGGGATGAAGCGACGATGCTTGCCGGACATCAAAGGCCTACCTGTCCCGGCCTCGTTCAGAGCGGAGCCGGTTTGCTTGGGGTCACTTTCGCCGCGTATCACCTCACGTGGCAGGCCCCAGGGATGCATAAAATCCAGTGATCAGCGCCCAGCGGCGGGTATGTGTCGGCCAGTGGTGTTTGCGCACCCCGGTGCGCGTTCGGGCCGTTACGCCTGCGGTACCCGTAGGCGCAGCGGTTCGGCGAACGCAGCGTCGGCCTGCACCCGGCTGAACACGCCGATATCGACGAGCCGGTCGAGGACGTCACGCTGCCGCTGTTTGGCGAGATCGAGATGAGTCAGCGGATCGTAGGCTGTCGGCGCCTGCACCAGTCCGGCCAGCAGGCTTGCCTGCGCCCAGGACAGGTCGCCCGGCGCTAGCCCGAAGTATCCGTGGGCGGCGGCCTCGAGGCCGTAGTAGCCCTGGCCGAAGTAGACGCTGGCGAGGTACGCCCGCAGGATCTGCTGCTTCGAGTACCCGCTGTCGATCTTCACACCGAGGATGACCTGCTCGATCTTGGCGCCCACGTCGGTGCGTTCCGGGGTGTAGAGCAGCTTGGCGAGCTGCTGGTCGAGCGTCGCCCCGCCGTCCTCATTCCCCGCAAGGCCGCCGAGCAGACCCCGTACAACTCCCCGGGGATCTACGCCGTGGTCGCTGAAGAACCGGCTGTCCTCGGTGGCCACCACGGCCTGGCCAACCCGGTCTGGCACCGGCAGCGCGTCAAGTTCGGTGGCCCCGTGAGTGGCCAGCCGATCCGCTACCCTCCGCTGGAGGTCATCTACCGGCGGGGTGAGCGCCCACAGCAGCACGGAACCCAACGCCCCCACCACGATCAACACACCGAGGACCAGACCAGCCGCGCGCTTCCGACGCCTAGCCCGCGAAGCGGAGCCTTGCGTCGCGGGTCGGGCCGCCGGGGTCCGCGGCTCGCGGAGGTTGCGCATAGTGACGACGCTAACCGTGGCCAGCGTGATCTGTCGCGCTCAAGTGATGAACATTGAGGCCGGGGGCGAGATCGCGTTGGTCTCGGCCGGACCGGTCGCGCGGCACGCTGGTTGGTCAGCTGTGACGCTCGCGCAGGAGCTGGGCGACTTCGCAGGGCGCGGGCATTGCGGCGATCTCGGCCGCTGCACGCCGTGCGGGCGTGGGATCAGCCAGCACGTCAGCGACTGAGCGCGCGATCGCGGCGGCGGTGACGTCGTCGGGGAGCAACCGTTGGCCGAGGCCGGACCGCTCGATCAACTCCGCGTTGATGAAGTTGTCGGCGCTTTGCGGCAACACGAGCTGGGGCAGCCCGTGGGCCAGCGCACCGAGGACAGTGCCGGAGCCGCCGTGGCTCACCACAGCCGAGCATCTGGGCAGCAGCTCACTTTGCGGGATGAAGCGCTCGACGCACGCATTGGCCGGCCAAGGGCGCAGTGTGTCGGGGTCGTTGTCCAACCCAACAGTGACGATCAGCTCCACCGGCTGGCCCGCGAGCCCATCCAGCACGGTGCGAAAGACGCTGAGGTTGGTATTGGAGAAGGTGCCGAGGGTGAGATAGATCAATGGCGGTTGGCGAGGTTGCGTAGGCGCCATTGGCAGCGGAGTCGGTCGCATGGTCAGCGCGCCTGGGTCGGGCCGTTGAAGGATCGACGGCCAGGTGGCGATGGTGGTCTCATCGCGGGCTTCTCGGACATCGAGGCCGAATGTGCGCCATAGCGGAGACAGCGCGTCGGCAGCGAGGTCGGCGACGTCCCGGGCCAATGCGGCGCCGGTTTCGTGGCGCAC
>JAODNG010000534.1 GCA_025465385.1 Pseudonocardiales bacterium | reverse complement strand
CGTCGGCCAGACCCCTGAGGACAATTACCGGGAGTCCCTGCGGCAACAGGACATCGGGACACCCGATCACGATACGCTGCGGGCGATGGCGCACGAGTACGGGATCGAGCAGTTCACCGGTCCGGCCGGGTCGGCGCTGATATTCGACTGCAACGTGATGCACGGATCGGGTAACAACATCACTCCGTTCCCACGGTCCAACATCTTCATCGTCTTCAACAGCGTCGAGAACGTCCTGACCACCCCGTATGCGGCGCCGGCGCCGCGCCCGCCGTTCATCGCCAACCGGGACTTCACCGCGATCGGCTGATCCAAGACGGTCCAGCAGACGAATCGCTGCAGGTGTCAGGCGGCGCCGGGCAGCGGCGCCACGGACGTGTCGGCGGTAGGCATTGTGCGGCCCCGGAGGGAGCAACCGCGCGTCTCGGGAACGGCGCGAAGGGCGACCGCCCCCACAACGCAGGCGGCCATCATGTAATACGCCGGCACGATCTTGTCACCGGTCAGGTTGATCAGGAACTGGTTAACTGCCGGCGCGGTGCCACCGAACAGAGACGTCGAAAGGTTGTATGCGATGGCGAATCCGGCGTATCGGACGTGGGAGGGGAACATCGCTGGGAACATCGCTGAGATGGTGCTCAGCTGCGGCACGTAGAGCAGTCCCAGGACGGCGAACGCGATAATGGCGTAACGGAAGCCCTGCGCCATCAGCCGGTACATCGGGATCGCTAGCACGAACAGGCCTAACAGGGATACCCACCACAGCGTTTTGCGGCCGACGCGGTCGGAGAGTGCTCCAGCGAAGGGCAGCAATGCCATCATGGCGAGTTGGCCGATGATGATCAGGATCAGCGCGTCGTTCGAGGTGAGGCCAATCTCTGCTTGGAGATAGGTAGGCATATAGCTGAGCAGGGTGTAGTTCGCGACATTCAGCGCCACGACCAGACCCATCAGCATCAGCAGCGGGCGCCAGTACCGTGCGAGTTCGCGGAACTGCGCCTTGGTCTTCTGCTCGACCTCGCCGGCCTTTTGCAGCTCACGGAACACCGGGGTGTCCGCAAGCTTGCTACGCAGGTACAACCCGACCAGTCCCAGTGGGGCCGCGATCAGGAACGGCAACCGCCACCCCCAATCGGCCATCGCGGCGGGTCCCGCCAGCACGTCGGTCACGAGTGCGAGTAGCGCTCCGAAGGTGAAGCCGGCGAGCGTGCCGAACTCGAGGAAGCTGCCGCACAGACCACGCTTGCGGTCCGGGGCGTACTCGGCCATGAAGGTGGCCGCGCCGCCGTACTCGCCGCCGGTGGAGAAGCCTTGAATCACGCGCAGGACGACAAGCCCGATCGGCGCCAGGATCCCGATGGTCGCGTAGCCGGGCAGCACGCCGACACAAAACGTCGCTCCAGCCATCAACACGATCGTGCTCGCGAGGATCTTCTGCCGGCCGAGACGGTCTCCGAGTGGTCCCCAGACCAGACCGCCGAGCGGTCGGATGAGGAACGACACCGCGAATACCAGGAGGCTGCTCAGGGTCGAGACGGCCGGGTTGACGCTCGGAAAGAACGTTCGGCCGATGTAGACGGCGGTGTAGGAGTAAACGCCGTAGTCGAACCACTCCGTGGCGTTGCCGATAGCCGAAGCGGCGATCGCACGTCGCAGCATCTTCCGGTCGGACGTGGCGACCCCGCCACCAGCCTGCGCTGGTTGGGCAAACATGCTGCGGACAGTAGCGCTCAGGTCGCCAGTCTCCGCGCCAGCAGCTGCTTGCCCTGCTCGGCGCCCTTGAGGCTTTCTCCCTGCGCACGGCGGAAGAACTGGGCCAGTTCTGAGTCGCCGGCGCGGGTAGCGTCTTCAATGTAAGTCCCCAGGCGCAGTGCGTTGTTCATACATTTCTCGGTGAACCAGATGAGGTTGTAGTCCTTGTCCAGGGTGCCGGTGACCCGCCCGGTCTCGTTGATCGACATGGCGTGACCATCCTCTGAGGAGCTGATTTGATACCCGGCGAGTACCCGGCGACCTGGCCGGGTACTCCTGCGGCCATGGGGGGACTTGCGCAGCCGCGGGTGGTGGTGCTGGGTGCTGGCTTCGCTGGCATCAACGCGACACACGCGCTGCAGGGCGCCGATGCTGCCGTCATCTTGCTGGACAAGAACAACTACCACACCTTCCAGCCGCTGCTCTACCAGGTGAGCACCGGCTACCTGGCGGCCGAAGAGGTCGGCGCGGCTCTGCGGACGATCTTTCGCCGGCAGCCGGGTGTGACCGTCCGGATGGGCGCCGTGGTCTCGGTGCACTGGGCGGACCGCACGCTGCAGCTGCACGACGGCTCCACGGTGGGGTTCGACTACCTGATCCTGGCTGCTGGTGCCGAGACGAACTATTTCGGCATCGCTGGCATGGCCGAGCACAGTTGGCCGCTCTACACGCTGGATGACGCGGTGCGGCTACGCCTGCATCTGCTCAACCGCCTCGAAGAGGCCGCGGCGACCCCCGACCACGCCGCCGAGCTCATTACGGCGGTGGTTGTCGGCGGTGGCCCGACCGGAGTGGAGACCGCCGGGGCGCTTGCCTCGATGGGTCAGGAGCTGGTCGGCCCAGCTACCGCCCTGCGGGTGATCCTCGTCGAGGCCTTACCGCGGCTGCTCGCCACGTTCGGCCCGCGCTCGTCGAAGCGGGCTCTGGAGGATTTGCGACGCCGCGGCGTCGAGGTTCGTCTGGGTGAGACCGTCGAGAGCGCCGACGCCGGCGGTGTGACGCTGGCCGACGGGCACCGCATCGGAACCGACACGGTTATCTGGGCCGCCGGGGTGCAGGCGAACCCGCTCGGCGCCGCGTTCGGTCTGGACGTCGACCGGCGCGGGCGGATCCTGGTCGACCCGCAGCTGCAGGTTCCCGGCCACCCGAACGTGTTCGCCGCCGGCGACATAGCCGTCCCGACAGCTGCGCACGGCGCAGCACCGCCAATGCTGGCGTCGGCGGCGATCCAGACCGGCCGGCACGCCGGCGAACAGGTATCCCGACTCATCGCCGGCAGCCCGCTAAGGCCCTTCCGCTACCGCGACAAGGGGATCATGGCCGTGCTCGGCCGAGGTGACGCGGTGGCCGAGCTGCCACTGCGGCCAGCCGCCGGAGGCACCAGCCGGTATCCGCTGCAGTTCGACGGGCTCTTCGCGTGGCTGCTGTGGTTGGGCGTGCACATCGTCTATCTGATCGGTTTTCGTAATCGGCTCAAGGTCCTGGTTGACTGGGGCTGGAGCTACTTCACCTCGCGCGGGGCCGGCGCCATCCTCGTCCACCCGGATACCCGGCAACGCACCAGCTGAGGCTCTGGTCACTCCGTAGCGTCCACCTCGAACAGCGGCTCGTCGACGGAGCGAATGTCGTGACTGGGCAGCCCGTCGGGGTGCTCGCGGCGCACCCGGTCCAGGCATGACAGCGCAATCGCGAGGTGCTGGCGTTTACTTGTCTCGTAGAACGCCGACGCGTTGGCGGACAGCTTCGGTGACGCGTGCAACGGTTTGTCCGAGACGCACAGCAACGTTGCGTTGGGAATGCGGTACCGGAACCCGTTGCCCGCGATCGTCGCTGACTCCATGTCCACCGCGGTGCTGCGCGAGGCCCGCATCGCCGCGAGCGTGCTGCCTTGGTTGAACTCCCAGTTGCGGTTGTCGGTGGTATGCACGACGCCCAGCCGGTACTGCGCCTCGGCGGCATCCAGGGCGTCGAGCAGGAAGGTGTTCAGCCGGTGGTTCGGGATCACCGGCACATCCGCGGGCAGCACCCCGTCGAGCACGTGGTCCGCACGTTGGTAGGCGGTGGCGACCACGAAGTCGCCGAGACGCTGATGGTTCCGTAGGCCACCACAGTGCCCGATCATCATCATCGTGTCCGGCCGCAGCACCGCGAGGTGGTCGGTCACGGTCTTGGCGTTCGTCGGTCCGACGCCGATGTTGACCAGGCTGACCCCGTCACCGGCGGGGGTGTGGTGGTGCCAGGCCGGCATCTGCACGCCGTCGCGCGCCGGGCCCTCCGCGTCCGGGAACCGCTCTTGGAACGCCTCGATGTGCATCGTGTAGTTGGTGAACAGTAGGTGCCGCTCGAAGGCCTCCGCTGGCGTGCCGCAGTAATGCGCCAGCCGGTCCAGTGACAGCGCCATACGTTCCGGGCTGAACAGGAACAGCTTCTTCGCGCGCAGATCGAAACGGTCCTCATCGAGCGCGGCGAAGAAGTCCGGGTCGGTGAAGGCTATCGCCGGGCGTGCCGGACGGACCCGGACCCGCGCACCCGCGCACAGCAACGCGGACAGCTCACGGTGCAGGTAGCGCCGGATCGCCCCCGGCCGGGCGAACTCGCCGGTGATCCGCGGGTTGTGCACTGACCAGGGACGGACCACGTCGATCGCCGGATACCAACCGTCGGCGTCCACGGCGTCGAGTGCATCAAGCAGGCCGCCCACCGCGCCGTCGAGGTCGCCGGACCTGAGATCGGCTCCGTCGACCTGCACGTCACCGCAGCTCACCGCGCTATCCCCGCCGGGCGAGCACGACCGTCAACGCGCCCAGCAGAGCACCGGAACTGGCGGCACCAGCGACGGCGCAGCGTCCTCGCGGTGGCAGTTCGCGCCACGAAGCGACGGTCGCGGCCACATCGACCGCGTCACAGAACGATCCGGCAACGGTCCACCCCAGCAGTCCACGCCCGTTTCTCCGGGACGACGCGAGCAACGCGCCGACCCCGAGTGCGATGTCACGGCCACCCGCGGCGCGACCTAACACCACCCCCGCGGGCCCGGCGGCCTGGACCGCGCCCACCCACGCCCGAGCCATCAGATCCGGTCGCACCAGCGCCACGACGCCGATGGCGACCCGCCCGGCCCCGAGCGCGATTCCGCACAGTCGAGCTTGCGGCATCATGTCGACTCCCTGGATTCGATCACGGTGCTACCTTGCCATGGCCCCGTCAGGCGGACCCGCCGGGACGTGATGTTGAGCTGGCTCGGCCGCGGGTATACCTGCACCATGAGGGCAGGCGAGGCTCGATGAGCGATCAGCAGGAGCGGCTGAAGACTTACCGGGCCAAGCGCGACTTCTCGGTCACCGCGGAGCCGGCCGGGGCCACGTCGCCGGTGGGTCAGAGCCGGTTCGTCGTGCAACGCCACCGAGCCCGCCGGCTGCACTACGACCTGCGGCTGGAGGTGGCTGGCGTCCTGGTCAGCTGGGCGGTGCCGAAGGGGCCGACGCTGGACCCCAAGGCAAGGCAACTGGCGGTCCATGTCGAGGACCACCCCCTTGAGTACTTCGATTTCGAGGGCATCATCCCGAAGGGCGAATACGGCGGCGGCGACGTCATCGTGTGGGACTGGGGAACCTGGCAACCCGCCGAGACCGACGACCCGGCACGGGCCATCGAGCGCGGTGAGCTGCATTTCGACCTGCATGGCGAGAAGCTGGCCGGCCGGTTCGTGCTCGTCCGCCGTGACGACGCCCGGCCAGGTAAAGAGCAGTGGCTGTTGATTCACAAGAACGACGACCACGCGCGGCCCGGCTGGGATCCGGAGGACCACCCCTTGTCGGTCAAGACCGGACGCACCAACGATGAGGTCGCCGCGGCGCCCGAGTCGCTGTGGCGCAGCGACAAGCCGGCCGCCGAAGCCGCCGTTGCGTTGGCCCCGGAGCGAGCGCCGGTATGGGACCCGCCGACCGCCGAGGAGCTCGCCGAACTCGACGCGTTGGGATCTGACGGTCGGTGGGTCGTGCAGGGCCGTGAGCTCAAGCTGACCAACCTGGACAAGGTGCTGTTCCCCGGGCGCGATCCTGAGCCTCCGGTGACCAAGCGTGACCTCATCCGCTATCACGCGCTGATCGCCCCGTTCATGCTCCCCTACCTCGCCGATCGCCCGGTGAACTCCCACCGCTATCCGGATGGCGTGGACCGCCCGGGCTTCTGGCACAAGGAGGTCCCCAGCCACGCGCCGGAGTGGCTGTCCCGCTGGCGCAACGAAGAGGCCGATCCGGGCGAGACCCAGTGGTACGCCGTCATCGACAGTGTTCCCGCGCTGGTCTGGCTGGCGAACTTCGCGGCAGTGGAGCTGCACCCGTGGACTTCCAAGCTCCCCGATGTGCACCAGCCGACCTGGGCGCTGATCGACATCGATCCCGGTTCGGCCAGCAGCTTCGACGACGTCCTGGTGCTCGCCCGGCTCTACCGGGTCGCACTCGAGCACCTCCGCGTCGACGCGATGCCGAAGGTCACCGGCCAGCGTGGCCTGCAGATCTGGGTCCCGGTCCGCGGCGGCTACACCTTCGCCGACACCAGAGCTTGGGTCGAGAAGGTGTCGCGCGCCATCGGCCGCACCGTCCCGGAGCTGGTCAGCTGGGAATGGCAGAAAGATCGCCGGCACGGGCTCGCGCGCCTGGACTACACCCAGAACGCCATCAACAAGACGTTGGTGGCGCCGTTCAGCGCTCGGCCGGCAGCCAGCGCGCCGGTGTCCGTCCCCATCGGCTGGGACGAGCTGCAGGACCCCGAGCTGCGGCCGGACCGCTGGACGATCCGCACCGTGCTGGACCGAGTGAGCAGCGTCGGCGATCCACTCGCCCCGCTCATCGGCCGGGCCCAAGAACTGCCGGCGTTATAGCTACGCGCGCTGTAGCGCGGCCTGTTGTACGGCCCGGACCCGGCGCAGCCGATCCCGCCACCAGCCAGCACGCTGCGGGTCGGTCAGCTCGTATTTCTTCAGCAGGCCAGGGTCAGGTGCCGGGCGCCCGTGCGGGACTGGAAGGTAGCCATCGACGGCCCGCAGCGATCCGGATTCGGCGACCACGTCGCCGTCGAGCAGGGACAGCGTGCCGAGCCCGCAGGCGAAGTCCAGTTCTGGCAGCGCCGCCGCCAGTGCGAGTTGGGCGGCGAGCCCAACACTGGTCTCCAGCGCGGAAGACACCACGCACGGCAGCCCGGCCGCTGCGGCGACTTGCAACGAGCGCCACACACCGCCCAGCGGGGAGCACTTGATCACTGCCACATCGGCGGCCCCCGCGACCGCCACTCGCAGCGGGTCTTCGGTGCGGCGGATGGACTCGTCAGCGGCGATCCGCACGTCGACCTGGCGGCGGACGGTAGCGAGTTCGTCGATGCTGCGGCAGGGCTGCTCGACGTACTCCAAACCGCTCGCGGCCTTGTCGAGTCGGCGGATGTGGGCGACGGCGGTGTCGACGTCCCACCCGCCGTTGGCGTCCACCCGGATCGCCCCGCCGGAGCCCAGCGCGTCACGGACCGCCTCGACCCGTGCCAGGTCCTCGGACAGCGACTCCGGGTGGTCAGCGACCTTGACCTTGGCGGTGCGGCATCCGGATCCGGCGGTGATCTCGTGCGCACGTTCCGGGTTGACTGCCGGCACGGTGCAGTTGATCGGGACACGATCGCGCACCGCTGACGGCCAGCCGATGGTGCACTGCTCGATGGCGGTAGCCAGCCATGGGGCGCACTCCGCATCGTCGTAGTCGGCGAACGGGCAGAACTCACCCCAGCCACCGGGGCCCTCGATCAGCATCCCTTCCCGAATGGCGATCCCCCGGAACCGCACGCGCATCGGGATGGCGTACACGCGGGCGCCGTCGAAATCGACGGTGCCGATGGCCCCTGTGCTGACTTCCTCTGGACCGCTCATCAGGTGCTGACGTCCTCGTCTCAGTGGCCGCTGCGAGTGAGCCGGTGCAGTGATCCGTTTCGTCCAACTCGCTTGATCACCAACGCCGGTGTCACCGGCTCATTGACGCGCCGCGTGTGCCGAGTGAGGATAGTAGGAACGCAACTTCTTGCAACTAGTAGGGCGGGAACCACGTGCGTCTAACGTTCATAGGCAAGGACCCGGACTCCAACCCAACTGGCTCACCGACGGTATACCGGACGGATCGGGCCTCCTGGGTCGTGCAGGGCTGGGTCGTCACCGACCCAGCCGCGCTCGGCCAGATGGACATCCCCGATGGCGAGGGGTGCGTGGAAATCCCAGACAGGATGGCACAGTTCTTCAGGCAGGCAGAGCGTGACGTCGATAACGGATGATGAGTTCGACAGTCTCCTGGCTCACTTCGAACGCGACGCTATCCATCTGGAAACCCGCGACACGTACGGGACGGCGACAGAACTGCCGCACATGGCTAAATGGGCAGCCGGTGAGCCTGATGACCTGGAATGGCTACAGGACTGGTGCTCCGCACTACGTGAGCAGGTCAAGGTCGGGAAGTCGGTGCGTCGCGCTCGAATTGTCTCTGAACCGCTCAGCGATTACCAACGCTGGTCCTACAGCATCGCTTATCCAATGGTTGAAGCAGGTGAAGAAATCCGGTGGGTTCCCCGTCGGCTGGTGTCATCTGTAGCCCTTCCTGGTAACGACTTCTACCTTTTCGATGACCACCTGATCGTTTTTTTGATCTACGCGGGGAATGGTTTGGGTACAGACAAGGTCATGTCCACCGATCCCGCCGACATTCGACTCTGCCGGTCGGCCTTCGAGGCTGTGTGGAAACTGTCGATCGCCCACAGTGATTACCAGCCCATCTAGCTCTGCCAAGCAGGAGCAGGAAGCGCTGGGCGTCCGCCTTCGTGAGCTGCGGAAGGATGCAGGTCTCACGGCGAGGGCGCTGGCCGCAGTGACAGGTCAGCACTACACACGCGTAAGCAAAATCGAGCATGGAGTGCAAGCGCCATCCGATAGCGACATTCGCGATTGGTGTCGAGCCTGCGGTGCGGATGCCCAAGCATCCGATTTGCTGGCGACCCTGCGCGCCGTTGAGTCCGCCTACCTGGAATTCCGGCGTCAAAGCCGCGCCGGGATGAAGCGGGTAGTCGGCGCCCACACGCTCGCCTTGTATGAACGCACGAGACTGTTTCGCATATATGAGCACAACGTGATACCCGGCCTATTTCAAACCGCCGGATATTGCTCGGCAATGCTGTCGTTTTGGATCAGATTCCTCGGCGCACCAAATGACCTGGAAGAAGCAGTCGCCACCCGCATGGAGCGTCAGCGGGTGATCTACCACGGCGCCAAGCGGTTCATTGTCGTGCTCGAAGAGCAGGCGTTACGAACCTGGTTCGGCACGGCTGAAACCCAAGCTGGCCAGTTAGATCGTTTACTTGCCCTGATGTCACTGCCGAACGTCTCGCTAGGAATCGTTCCCATGATGACGGAACGGGTCGCGGTCGGGTCCACCGGATTTTGGATCTTCGATGACGCTCTGGTTACTTTGGAGACACCCACGGCAAGCATTGAGGTCAACAGACCGCAAGAATTGCAGCTATACACCCGAATGTTCGAGGCGCTAAAGACGCCGGCCGTCTACGGACGTGCCGCGAGAGACCTCATCACTAAGGCCATCGACGAACTTGGCTAGCCCACCGTGGCCCGTCCCTCTACGTGCGCTTCCTGTGGGCGACCAGTCCAGGGGATTGCTCGCAACTTTCCGCAACATCCTTCCAGGCTGGCTAGCCTTAGCCCTAGCGTCACTGACTATGACCAGCAGCGAAGCAGCGCCCGTCGGTGGGCCTGCGGAGATGTCGGCGGCGCTAATGCTCC